>NZ_JBHZAG010000025.1:103536-109402 GCF_042754125.1 Amycolatopsis sp. NPDC059235 | reverse complement strand
CCCTCACGCCGGGCAGCCCCCAAACGTCGGCATAAAAGCGATCCCGCCCGCGACGGCGGAGCCGGCGCCAAAAACACAGCTGTCTGGCTAACCCACCAACCCAACCACCACGGGCCGCCCCCCACCCGGAGCGGCCCGCGAACGCCTTACGTCAACCCAAAACCTCAAGCCGCCACAACACTCTGCGGCCCACGAACCACCTGACTAACAAACGCCCCCCGATCAGAAATCCAAGACAGCGCAGCGTCAGCCCGCTCCCCACGCACCCCCAACCGGAACCGAGCGATCGGCGTATCCCCAATACGAGTGAGGCCACCACCAATAGTCGCGAGCTCCACGTCGAAGCGACTAGCCGCCTCAGGCAGCAGCGCACCCACCGACGCAAACCCGATCAGCACGACGTCGACCGCGCGGTCGTACTTCGCGGACTGGGTGCGCGAGGTCTCGATCGACGGCAGCACCGCCTGCGCGGTCCAGCTGTCCGGCGTGGAGATCAGGTCGAGCACTGTGCCGCGTTCGACGATCGCGCCGTTGTCGAGCACCGCGACGTCGTCGCAGACTCGGCGGACGACGTCGGCGTCCGGCGTGGTGACGACGACCGTCACGCCCAGTTCGGCGCGCGCCCGGTCGAGCACGGCGAGCACCGCGCCGGCGTCTTCCGCCGAAACCCCGGCGGTCGGGTCGTCGGCGAGCAGTACGGCCGGTCCGGCGGCGAGCGCCTTGGCGACCGCGACCCGGCGGAGCTGGCCGTCGGTGAGTTCTTCCGGCTTTTGCGCGGCGCGCGGGGTGAGGCCGACCAGGTCGAGCAGCGAGCCGACGCGGCTGCGCCGCTGCGGGCCGTCGACGCCGAGCTGTTCCAGCGGGCTGGCGATGTTGCCCGCGATGGTGCGCTCGGCGAGCAGCTCCGATTTGGTCCCGACGACACCGAGCTGGCGGCGGATCTCCCGCAGCCGCTTGCCGTCCAGCGTCGCGGTGTTGAGGCCGTCGAGCCGCACGACGCCGCGGTCGGGGCGCTCCTGCAGCGCGATGCAACGGGCGAGGGTCGACTTGCCGGAGCCGGACGGACCCACGATCCCGAACAGCGAGCCGGCTTGCACGTCAACGCTCACGTCGCGCAGCGCGGCGACACGATTTCCGTGGAAGGGAAAGGACTTGGACACGTTTTCGACAGTGATCACGAAAGGGCTCCAGGCATACGAGGCGCGGCGCCGGATCCGGGCGCGCCAAGGCGTCATCGAATTACCGTCCACAGTGGACGGCGCAAGAAACTGCGGGAAAAACGATCAGGCGATGACCATGGAGCGTTGACACGCACATACCGAGCGGCGACCTTCGTCGACTACGCGCCGGCGGGTCAGCAGGAGCGGGCGGGTGACCCTCTTCATCGAAAACAGCCTCCATCGGTCCTGGCGGTAGCACCTGCCCTGCGGAGGGTGGTTGCTGCGACTTCGGCGAGCCAGGTCTCTCAGTCGCTCGGGATGGACGCTTTCGAGTAAAGCCGATCCCATTGGCTGAACGCAAGCGCGTTGGTGCAGATCACACGTCTGGTGGTGCCCGCATATCGGAACACGGCGTCCAAGACCCGGAAACCCGGAACCTCGGTCCCCGAACATTGCCCCGACCTGCGGAACCCTCGCACCGGCGGCGGGCGGCGAACTAGTTCGTTCCACTGTGGACGATCAAGAATCTTTGTGGAACAAGAGTTTTCCCGTTGTCAAGTGACCGGTGGCCGCGGCCTTCGAGGCCGTACGCCGCGGGTCCGCGACTGGGTCGAGATAGGTCAGCGGAGCGAAGCACCTCGAACCGGCGTCGCTGAACAATCCGGTCCGGGGAGCAATCAAGCTCCCCCGAATGCCACGGCCGTGACGAGCCGCCCGTCACAGGTAACCGGCCATCTCAGCCGCCATCGCGCGATGACCGAGAGTAGCTACGAGACCTCGGAATGATCCACGATCAGCGACGACGCAAGATCATCAGGCCACGCAACGAAATCGAAGCCCCGCTCCCGGAATACCCGCCACGCCGCCGCAGTTGGACGTCACAAGCGAGCGCCGTGGGAGGGGGTCAGTTTCCGGCAGCCGCGATCCGCGCGAACGCGTGCACGTCGAGCTGCTCCCCGCGCGTCTTCGGGTCGATCCCCGCTTCGGCGAGCAACTCACCGGCCCGCTCCGCGGAACCGGCCCACCCGGCGAGCGCGGCCCGCAAAGTCTTGCGCCGCTGCGAAAACGCCGCGTCGACCACCGCGAACAACCGCGCGCGATCCACCCCGGACACCGGGTCAGTCCGGGTGAACGACACCAGCGCGGAGTCGACGTTCGGCACCGGCCAGAACACCGCGCGCGGCACTGCGGCGACCTTGCGCGCCGGTCCGTACCAAGCGAGCTTCACGCTCGGCACGCCGTAAGTCCGGCTGCCCGGCCCGGCCGCCATCCGATCGGCCACCTCGGTCTGGACCATCACGAGCCCACCGCGCAGCGACGGCAACTCGGCCAGCAGGTGCAGCACCACCGGCACCGCGACGTTGTACGGCAGGTTCGCCACGATCGACACCGGCTCAGCCGGGAGGTCGGCGGCCCGCACACGCAACGCGTCGGCACCGACGACGGTCAGCCGCTCCGCCGCCTCCGGGGCGCGCTCGGCGACGGTCTGCGGCAGGCGGGCGGCCAGCACCGGATCGATCTCCACGGCGACGACCTGAGCGCCGGCGGCGAGCAAGCCCAGCGTCAGCGACCCGAGACCGGGCCCGACCTCCAGCACGACGTCCCCCGGCCGCACGCCGCCGAGTTCGACGATGCGGCGGACCGTGTTGGGGTCGTGCACGAAGTTCTGCCCGAGCTTCTTCGTGGGCCGGACGTCGAGTTCGTCGGCCAGCCCGCGGATTTCGGCAGGCCCCAGCAGTTCCACCACCGCACGAGCCTACCCAGCGACGACGCGGCGGACGAAAACAGGCGGCCGGGAGCGCGAGGCTCCCGGCCGCCTGCCGGAAAATCAGGGAGTGCTCAGGCCTTGTAGCCGCAGCCCCAGGCGCTGTAGCCGCCGCGCGCGTCGCGCACCTTCTCGGCGGTCGCGATCTGCTGCTCGCGGGTGGCCTTGTCGGCCGTCGGCGCGTACTGCGTGCCGCCGTAAGCCGCCCAGGTCTGCTTGTCGAACTGGAGGCCGCCGTAGTAGCCGTTGCCGGTGTTGATGGACCAGTTGCCGCCCGACTCGCACTGCGCGATGCGGTCCCACACGCCGGTGTCGCCGATGGCCGGGGCCGGCGGCTTCTTGGTGCCGACCTTGATGATCTTGGCCTTGGCCTCGACCAGGGTCTTCTCCGAGATCTGCTCGCGCGAGATCTCTTCGCCGTTCTTCTTGGTGACCTTGTAGGTCACGAGCTTCTTGCCCGGCGTGCCCGGGTCGTCGACGCTCTGCTGGCCCTGCAGCTGCGTCGGGTCGTCGACCTTCTGCACCTCGGGGTCGATGGTCTCTTCCTGGTTGACCATCGACACGCCCATGCGGCTGACGTGGACCTCGGCGCCGTTCTTCAGACTGACGTCGAGGCCGCCGTCGATCGCGTCGTCCGGGCCGAGGTTCAGCTTCAGGTCGGAGACGAACTCCTTGGTGGTCACCGCGTTGGTGCTCACCTGGCGGGGCGCGTTGGTGCCGTCGAAGAGCGTGATGTGCTTGAGGGTCTTGACCTGGACGGTCGAGCCTTCCAGCGGCAGTTCGCCGGACGACGGCATCGACGTCCACGCGCCCTGGGAAAGCATGCTGCCCATGCCGAGCTGGTTCATCGCCTCGCCGAGCGAGGTCGCCCGGACCCAGGAGGGCCGCGACACGCCGTCCACGACGAGGTTCAGCTGACGGCCGCGCTCGAGCTTGATGACGCCGCCGTCGCCGACCGCCGCCTGCGGCGAGGGCGAAAGCGCGTCGTGCTCGCCGACCGAGAGGCCCGCGTCCTTGAGGACGTCGCCGACAGTGCCGCCGAAGCTGTGCACGGTCTGCTGGTGGCCGTCGACGTCGACGGTGATGCTCTTGTTCATCGCGAGCGCCGCCGCGCCGCCACCGCCGACGGTGACCAGCAGCGAAAGCACCGCGCCCTTGAGGAAGCGGCGCTTCCAGGTCTTGGTGGCCTCGCGCAGCCCTTCCTCGACCGCGGCCTTCTTGGCCTGCGGGGAGGCGGTGCGGTCTTCCTCGACCTCGTCCGGGAGGACGAGCGGCGGAAGCATCGTGGTTTCCGCGTTGATGAGGCGGATCAGCTCGTCGACGTCGACGTCGATTTCCGACATCAGCATGTCGGCGTCCGGGCCCAGCGCGGCGAGCACGTCCTGCTCGGTCACGCGGAGCTCGTCGGAGAAGTCAAGCTGCCCGTAGGCGGTGTCTTCGAGCTCGCGGTCGAGCACGGCCACCGAGGACGGGGAGGAGGAGAAATACGCCGTACCCGCGTCAAGACGCGAGTCATCCTGCCGACTACCAGTCACCGGGTCGTTCCCTTTCCCAAGACATCGCGCGTGTTTCGCGCGTCGTCCTTCGTTCGCGACGCACCCTCGGGCGCGCCTCTCAAGTCCGACACCCCCAGCCAGCGCCATCGTCACGGTCCCAGGTCGTACCAACCCCGGTTCCGCTTCCCCGACGTGCACTGACGTGACTGGTGGGCGTATCAGCCGGCTCCGCTGCGCGGAACCGACCGGCACGATCACGGGACAGTAACGGGTGTTGGCAGGTTGCGCAAACACCCCCCGGAGTGTCGTGACTTGCGTCACTCATCAGGTGGACGAATGCACGGTCTCGAATGTCGCAATCCGTGCAAGCCGTTGTGACACTGAGGAATCAGGCGGGCAGCCGGTATGCGCGTTCAGCAGTGGTCCGGACCGCTTCGGCCACCTCGTGGACCGCCTCGCCGCGCAGAGCCGCGAGGTACCGGACGGTGTAAGCGGTGCAATACGGCTCGTTCGGCCGCCCACGGTAGGGATGAGGCGTCAGAAACGGCGCGTCAGTCTCAGCGAGGAACTGCCCACGCGGCACGATGCGCGCGGCCTCGTGCAGCCCGCGCGCGTTCTTAAAGGTGACCGTGCCCGCGAAGGACAAGATGTAGCCCTTGTCGATACAGCGGCGCGCGATGTGCTCGTCGCCAGAGAAGCAGTGGAAGACGACCGTCTCGGGCGCGCCTTCCTCGTCGAGGATGCGAAGCACGTCCTCGTGCGCGTCGCGATCGTGGATCATCAGCGCCTTGCCAAGCCGCTTCGCGAGATCGATGTGCCAACGGAAGGCAGCCTGCTGCGCATCGTGCGGCGAGTAGTCCCAGTAGTAATCGAGCCCCGTCTCGCCGACCGCGACCACGCGCTCCCCCCGCGCCAACCGCTCCACTTCGGACTGTTCGGCGACGCCGAATTCCTTGGTGCGCGTGGGATGAATAGCCACCGCAGCAAACACCCGCGAGTCCCACGTGGACGCTTCGGACGCCCACCGAGCAGCAGCAAGATCATCCGCAACGGTGACAACCCGCGCGACCCCAGCCCGCTCAGCCCGGTCAACCATCGCGGCAACATCAGCCGCGGTCTCCGCCCCACAGGCGTCAAGATGAGTGTGCGCGTCAACCACCGTCACCGGCAGCCGATCAGGAATCGGCGGAAGTTCGCGCTTCTCGTCACCCATGGCACCCAAGCTACTGCGCGGCGCCCCCAATGTGGCATTGGGTGCGTCCCACGCACCGAACGCCACATTGGGTGCGTCAGACGCACCCAATGCCACATTGGGGCGCTTGCCCCGGCCTCAACCGCAGCCCGCGCACCCAACCATGGAGGCACCCACCCCGCCCCCAACCCCGATCCGAAGCCGCCCTGCGGTTCGGGGGTGGATGGTAATGCAGATTTAGCCCCAGAGGAAC
>NZ_JBHZAG010000025.1:0-103526 GCF_042754125.1 Amycolatopsis sp. NPDC059235 | reverse complement strand
CATCTTTCCCGCCTTGACAAGCACCCCCGAACCGTCAGCACAATAAAACTTCGGGGTGGTGGCCCCCACTCCGAGCGCAATGTCGCCGCCAGGCGACGAGCCGAACGCGAGAACCTCAATCAGTAACGATCGGAGCCCACTCCGGCCCAGTCTCCCCCAACTTCGGATCCAGCTTCGTAAACAACGGAGTCGGCTTCTCCAACGGCCGCCCAACCTCAACCGGCTGAGACTCCCACTTAGCCTGCTCACCGGCGTAATCCCCGGTCAGAATCGGATTAACCCGCCCAGGCAAATCCAGATCCTCGACCTCCTGAAGCTCAGGCTGAGCAGCCCAAACCCCAGTCCCGCCAAGCGCCTCGTGCACCTTCTGCGCCGAATGCGGCAGGAACGGCGTCAGCAACGTGTTCGCGTCCGAAACCACCTGCAACGCCGTGTGCAACACAGCATCCCGCCGATCCGGATCCTCCTTGAGCTTCCAAGGCTCCTGATCCGACAGATACCGGTTAGCCGCCGTGACCACCCGCATCGCCTCAGCCGCGGCCAACTTGAACCGCGACCGCGCAAGATGCCCGCCAGCCGTCTCAAACGCCTGCCGAGACAACGCCTTCAGCTCCTCGTCCGCGGGCGCAGGCGCAGTCGGAGCCGGAATCGCCCCATTGTTCTTGTGCGCCATAGAAATCGACCGGTTCACGAGGTTGCCCCACTCGTTGGCCAGCTCGAAGTTCGTCCGCCGAACGAACTCGTCCCACGTGAAGTCCGTGTCCTGAGTCTCCGGACCGGCCACCGAGATGAAGTACCGCAACGCGTCCGGCCCGAACTCCCGCAGGAAGTCGTGCACGTAGATAACGGTCCCCCGGGACGTGGAGAACTTCGACCCGCTCATGGTGAGGAACTCGCTGGACACGATCTCGTCCGGCAGGTGGAGCTTGCCGTACTTGCCCGCCTCGCCGCCGCGGTCGCCGTCGCCGTTCTGGCCGAGCAGCAGCGCGGGCCAGATCTGGGCGTGGAAGGTGATGTTGTCCTTGCCCATGAAGTAGTAGGCGCGCGCGTCGGCGTTGGCCCACCACTCCTGCCACGCGTCCGGCGTGCCGTTGCGGCGTGCCCACTCGACGCTCGCGGAGAAGTAGCCGATGACCGCGTCGAACCAGACGTAGAACCGCTTGAGCGGCTGGTCGCGCCAGCCGTCCAGCGGGATCTTGACGCCCCAGTCGAGGTCGCGGGTGATCGGCCGCGGCCGCATGTCGTCGATCAGGTTGCGGGTGAAGTTGAGGACGTTCGGCCGCCAGTCGGTCTTGGTGCCCAGCCAGTCGCCGAGGGTTTTGGTGAACGCCGGCAGGTCGAGGAAGTAGTGCTCGGTCTCGACGAACTTCGGCGTCTCGCCGTTGATCCGCGACTTCGGGTTGATCAGCTCCGCGGCGTCGAGCTGGTTGCCGCAGTTGTCGCACTGGTCGCCGCGCGCGCCGTCGTAGCCGCAGATCGGGCAGGTGCCCTCGATGTAGCGGTCGGGCAGCGTGCGTCCGGTGGACGGGCTGATCGCGCCGCGCGTGGTCTTCGGGACGACGTAGCCGTTGCGGTTGAGCGCGAGGAAGATTTCCTGCGTCACCGCGGCGTGGTTGCCGGTGGTGGTGCGGGTGAACAGGTCGTAGGAGAGGCCGAGGCCGCGCAGGTCCTCGTCGATCTGGCGGGTGTACTTGTCCGCGGTCTGCTGCGGGGTCATCCCCTCTTTGTCCGCCTGGACGGTGATCGGCGTGCCGTGTTCGTCGGTCCCGGACACCATGAGCACCCGGTTGCCGGCCATTCGCTGGTAGCGGGAGAAGACGTCGGACGGGACGCCGAATCCGGACACGTGGCCGATGTGGCGGGGGCCGTTGGCGTAGGGCCAGGCCACCGCGGTCAACACAGGGGTGCTCATACCTGTTTAGCCTACGGATGCGCTCCAGTGCGTTTCGTGGTGGTCGGGGAAGGGAGAGCCGGTTGTCGGCGACGCGTCTGCTGGTGCTCGGGGTCGTGCGGATGTTCGGCCGCGCGCACGGCTATCAGGTGCGCCGCGAACTGCTGTCGTGGTCGGCGGACAAATGGGCGAACGTCCAGCCCGGTTCGATCTACCACGCGCTCAAGAAAATGGCCGCCGAGGACCTGCTGGAGAAGATCGACGTCGAACCGGGCGACGGCGGCCCGGACCGGGTCGCTTACCGGCTCACCCCGGACGGCGACAAGGAGTTCCAGTCGTTGCTGGCCAGGGGGCTGTCCGATCCACACGCGGGCAACGCGCAGCTGTGCGCGGCGATCAGCCTGATGCCAGCGCTTGTCCGGGCACAGGCGATCTATCTGCTCCGGCAGCAGCTCATCCACTTCGACGGGGAAGAACGGCGTTCCCGGCTGTCGCTGGAGGACGGCTCCACCTCCGGCCTGCCCTCGCACGTCACGGAGATGAACCGGCTGTGGGCCGGGGTCGCCAAGGCGAACAAGGAGTGGCTCACCGGCGTGATCTCCCGGCTTGAGGCGGGCGAGTACGTAATGGCCGACGACCCCGGTTCGGCGTTCGCTCCGTCAGCCCCCGAGTAATCAAATTTGACTAACCCGCTTCTCCTCGGGCACAGTGTGCGCGTCAGCTAGTCAAGATTGACTAGCTGATCTTCTTGGGAGGAGAGGGGTTCTCAATGATCACGGCACGCGGACTCGAGCGGCGGTTCCGCCGCAAGGGCCGAGCCGGTGGCGAGGTGCACGCGGTGAAGGGGGTCGATCTCGACGTCGAGGCGGGCGAGCTGGTCGGGTTCCTCGGCCCGAACGGGGCGGGCAAGACCACCACGCTGCGCATGCTCACCACCCTGCTGAAACCGACCGCGGGCACGGCGACTGTCGGCGGGCACGACCTGCTGACCGACGCGGCGGGGGTGCGCCGCAACATCGGGTACGTCGCCCAGGGCGGCGGGACCGCGCCCGAATCGCGCGTCGGCGAAGAGCTGGAACTGCAGGGCAGGCTGTACCGGATGAGCAAGGCCGACGCGATCGCGCGCGGCAAGGTGCTCGCCGACCAGCTCGACCTGGCGGGGCTGGAGCAGCGGGCCACGAAGACGTTGTCTGGGGGTCAGCGTCGCAGGCTCGACATCGCGATGGGGTTGATTCATTCGCCGGGGCTGGTGTTTCTCGACGAGCCGTCCACCGGACTCGACCCGCAGAGCCGGGCGAACCTGTGGGAGCACATCCGGCGGCTGCGCGCCGAACAAGGCGTCACGATCTTCCTGACGACGCATTACCTCGACGAGGCGGACGCGCTGGCTGACCGGCTGATCGTGATCGACGACGGCCGGATCGTCGCCGAGGGGCATCCGGACGCGCTGAAGGAGCAGGTCTCCGGGGACGGGATGGCGATCGAGGTGGATCCGCGATCCGCCGCGGCCGCCGCCGATCTGGCCCGGCAGCTGCCCGGCGCGCACGAGTTCTCCGTGCGCGAGGGGTCGATCCGGTTCCGGGTGCCGCGCGGCGACACCGCGATGCCGGAGCTGCTGCGCGCGCTCGACGCCAAGGACATCGCGACGGCCGCCATGCAAGTCACGCGGCCGACCTTGGACGACGTATTCCTTACTCTCACCGGCCGGTCGCTGCGCGAGGCCGAGCAGCCCGCGGCGACGGAACCGGAGGTGTCCGATGCTGCATGACACCTGGCTGATTTTCCGCCGCGACATGGCGGGCGCGCTGCGGAATCCGGCGTGGCTGATGCTCGGGCTCGCCCAGCCGCTGCTGTACCTGTTCTTCTTCGGCCCGCTGCTGGTGAAGTCGCTCAGCGCGCAGGGGATGTCCGAGGTCGACGGCTGGATGGTGCTTACCCCCGCGCTGATCGCGCAGCTGGCCCTGTTCGGCAGTTCGTTCGTGGGCTTCGGGCTGCTGGCCGAATTCCGGTCCGGCGTGGTCGAACGGCTGCGCGTCACCCCGGTGCACCGGGCCGCGCTGCTGCTCGGGAAGGTGCTGGCGAACGCGTTGCAGGCGGTCGTGCAGGCGGTGCTGATCATCCTGCTCGCCTACCTGGTGTTCGACCTGAACGCGCCGTTCGGCGGGGTGCTGCTGAGCCTGGCGATCGTGTTCCTGCTCGCGCTCACGCTGGCGTCGTGCTCCTACGCGCTGGCGCTCACGCTCAAGAGCGAGGAGGCGTTCCCGGCGCTGCTCAACGCGGTGCTCATGCCGTTGCTGCTGCTGTCCGGGATCCTCATCCCGATCACGTCCGGGCTGGCCCCGAAGTGGCTGTACACGATCTCGCAGATCAACCCGTTCCGGCACGTGGTCGACGTGGAGCGCAACAGCTTCCGCGGCGACTTCTCGATGGACGCGCTGTTCACCGGAGGCGTGGTCGTGCTGGTCATGGCCGTTGTGGCGGTGTGGTGGGGAACGCGCACCTTCCAACGGGAAAACGCCTGATCAAAGCCTATCGACACGCCGGGAAAGGTCACCCCGCTCCGGAACTCCGGACGTAGGGTGGCCTTTCACCCGTCGTGGGGCTTGTCAGGGGTGCGTGGTGGCGGAACCGGAGAGTGGGCGCGGACTCACGCTTACTCATCGCGAGCAAGTGCTCGATTGGGCGGCGGTGCGTGGCGCCGACGTGCGATTCGCTTCGGTGACGATCAGCGAGAACGTCAACTGGAGCGATCCCGGCGCGGAGCGGACGCTGGCCGCGGCCCAGCACGCGGGCATCCACACCGGAGCCCGGCACTACGCGCGGCCTGGCGCGGTGCACGACCAGGCCGACCATTTCGTCCGCACGGCGAGCAAGCTCGGGGCGTTCGCGCCCGGTTCGCTCGCCCCGGCGCTCGAAGTGGACGCCCAAAGCGTCGACGACCGGTTCGTGAAGGCGTGGATCAAACACGTGCGGCACGCAGCGAAGATCCGCCGGGTGCTCGTGTACGCCGGGCACGACTGCTGGGCGCACCGGCTGCACCCGGACCGCTGGGCCGATTCCGAAGTGGTGCTGTGGCTCGTGCGGCACAACGGCATTCCCGGGCGGCCCGGCTGGTTCCATTCGCGGCTCGGGCTGCACCAGCACGCTTTCGCGCCGGACGTCCCCGGGGTCGACGGGCCGGTGGCACAGGACGCGGTGGTGTATCCCTTCGCGCTGTCCGATGTGCTGCTCTGATCACCTTTTCCGCTGGTCACCGCCGGTTTCCGGCACAATGGCGCGATGCGTTTCCAGCGGCTGCGGACCGACCTGCCACCTTCGCGGGTGCTTGTCCAGCTGTCCGCGTACGCCCGGGCGCACGGCCTGCCCGAACCGGCCGCGGTCTGCGGGGACTGGTTCGGGTCGCGAGCGGTGGTGGCTCCGTTCCTGGCGGTGACTCCGCGGCCGTTCCCTTCGGTTTCTCCCGTTTCGGGTCCTCCGGGCCGGATCGGTGGCGGGTGGTTCGGGTATCTGGCTTACGACCAGGCGGATCCGTCCGGACGCTCGACCGGGGTTCCGGAGTCGGCCTGGGGCTGGGCGGAGCACGTGCTGCGCTGGGACGCGGCGGGAGTGTGTTGGTTCGAGTCGCTCGAAGGCGACGCCGACGCGCAGCTCGCCGTGGTGGAGCGGGCTTTATCTGGGTCCGAGGAGCTGTCGTGGTCGGCTAGCCCATTGCGGCGGCCGTCCGGACATGAGCAGGCGGTGAAGGCGTGCGTGCACGAGATCGAGGCGGGCGAACTGTTCCAGGCGAACGTCTGCTCGCGGTTCACCGGGACGTTCGAGGGTTCACCGGCCGCGCTCTTCGCCGAAGGAGTGCGACGGCTCGCTCCGCAGCGGGCGGCCTACGTCGCCGGCGCGTGGGGTTCGGTGGTTTCGCTGTCGCCGGAGCTGTTTTTGGCCCGGCACGGGCGCCGCGTGCGGTCGTCGCCGATCAAGGGGACGCTGCCCCGGCGGGGTCCGGCGGACGACGGCAACGCGCTCCGGTTGCGGCAGTCGGCGAAGGACGTCGCGGAGAACGTGATGATCACCGACCTGGTGCGCAACGATCTCGGCCGGGTGTGCGAGGTCGGCAGCGTCGTGGTTCCGGAGCTGCTCGCGGTGCATCCCGCGCCGGGGGTGTGGCATCTGGCGTCCACTGTGGAGGGTGTGCTGGCGGACGGGGTGACCGATCATGGGCTGCTGGCCGCGACGTTCCCGCCCGGTTCGGTCACCGGCGCGCCGAAGATCCGGGCGCTGGACCTGATCGCCGAGCTGGAACCGGCCGCGCGCGGGGTGTACACCGGCGCGGTCGGGATGGTGTCGCCGCTGGCCGGGCTGGAGCTGAACGTGGCGATCCGGACGTTCGAGATCACTGGGGACCGGATCGCGTTGGGAGTCGGCGGCGGGATCACAGCGGACTCGGACAGCGCCGCGGAGTGGCAGGAATGCCTGCACAAAGCGGCGCCGCTGGAGGATCTGCTGGCCAGGCCTGGTGAGTGTTAAAGCCGGATCTAACCGGTTTTAACACTCACAAGCCTCACCTACGCGGGTCGAGCAGCAGCTTGCCCGTCGTGCCCCTGGACCGCAGCGCTTCGTGGGCCTTCCGGGCGTCCTCCAGCGCGTACTCGCCGCCCGCGATCGCGCGGATTTTTCCGTCCAGCACCATCGTGAACAAGTCGCTGAGCGCGGTGCCGAAAACGTTGCCGGGCAAGCGGAACACGTGCGGCAGCCACATCCCGGCCACGGTCGTGCTGTGGCCGAGCAGGTTGCGCAATTCGATCGGCTTCGGCGAGCGGCGGCCGGCCATGCCGTAGAAGACCAGGCGGCCGAACGGGGCCAGCGCGACGATGCTCTGGTCGGTGGTCGGGCCGCCGACCATGTCGAGGACGACGTCGACCCGCTTGCCGCCGTTGGCTTCCCGGAGGACCTCGGTCATGTTCTCCGCGCGGGAATCCACCGCGACGTCCGCGCCGAGTTCGATCGCCAGCGCGCGCTTTTCCTCGCTGCTCGCGGTCGCGATCACGCGGCCCGCGCCCCACGCGTTGGCCAGCTGCACCGCGATCGATCCGACCCCGCCCGCCGCGGCGTGCACGACCACGGACTCGCCGGGTTCGAGGTGAGCGTTCTTGCGCAGCATGATCCACGCGGTCGCGCCCTGGACCAGCATGGACAGCGCGTTCAGGTCGTCGACGCCGTCCGGAACCGGGAAGGTCATGGCCTCGTCGGCGACGACGCGCTCGGCGTAACCGCCGCCGTCGTTGAGCAGCGCGACCACGCGCTTGCCGTCCGCCGTGCGCCCGACGACCTCGCCGCCCGGCACGAGCGGCAGCTTGCTCGGGGCGAGATACGAGTTCTCCGCCTGGTGCGTGTCCGCGTAGTTCAGCCCGACACGGTCGACCTCGATCAGCACCTGCCCTGGCCCGGCCACGGGATCGGGCAGCTCGACCGGCTTCAGCACCTCGGGACCGCCGAATTCGGTCACCTGCACAGCACGCATCTTCGCGGCTCCTCTCGTCGTGAGACATTCTGCCACATGTCTCATCGATGGGACACTCTCTGCTAATGTCTCACCCATCGACACGCCACTGTCCACCCGCGCCTCGCGACCCGACGCCGTCGCGGCCTTCCGCCTCGCCCGCGCCCGGTTCCTCGCCGGAGACCGGGTCGACATGCGCGACCTGGCCGGCGACCTCGGCGTCAGCCGCGCGACCCTGCACCGCTGGGTCGGCAGCCGCGACCACCTGCTGAGCGAAATCCTGTGGGCGGAGACGTCCGCGGTGCTGGATAACGTGAGTTATGCGGGCCGCGGCGGGGACGGCGTCGCGGAGGCGATCGGGGCGTTCGTGCGGACGGTCAACGCGTCCTCGCCGTTCCGTGCGTTTTTGCGCCGGGAGCCGGAGCGTGCGCTGAGGTTGTTGACGACCAAGGCGAGCCTGGTGCAGTCGCGGACCATCGAGAAGGTGCAGGTGCTGCTGTCGGACGAGGTGGCGGCGGGGCGGTTGGAGACTCCGTTGCCGGTGGCGGATCTGGCGTATCTGCTCGTGCGGGTCGGCGAGTCGTTCATCTACACCGATGCGATCACCGGCGAGGAGCCGGACGCGGAAAAGGCTTTGGTAGCGGCGAAAATGCTGTTGCGCAGCCGGTAAAATCTCTTAGTGACCGCTGTCCAGGCCATCGCCCGGATCCCCACCGCTTCGATCGGCAAGCTGGTGTGCCATCCGAAACTGCCGCTCGTCGCCGGGATCGATCAGGACCGGCCCGCGGTGCATCTCTACTACGCCGAGCGAGTGCTTCGCGAAATCGGCGCGGTGGGCGCGGATTCCCCGGAGTACGGGAAGTTCGACCGCTGGACATCGCCGTCTCTGACCATGTGGCCTTCAGCCCGGACGGCCAGTCACTGTGGACGTCGCCGACCCCGCCCGATCTCTACGACCGTTCGGACGTCATCGACCTCAGCACTGGCGCCATCTCGCCCGCCCAGACATGGGACTGCGGCATCGTCGCGCATCCGGCGGGAGGGCTGATCGCCACGAAGCAAAGCGACCAGGGCGCGAGCTTTGTGCTCTTCTCCCGTCCAGGCGACCGGCTGTGGTTCCTCGACCGGGCCTGATTCTGGACTCTAACTGCTGGAGGCTTCCGGTCTTCAGCTCCGACGGGCGGCACCTGGCGATTCGCGGCAACACCTACGAACACCAGGTCCTGGTGTTCGAGTTCCCTTCGCTGCGCCGGGTCAGGAGGATCTCGCTCGGCGACCCGAAACGGCTCAAGCAGAATTCCTCCTGGTCCTGGACGTCGAGCGCGACCGAACCACGGAGCACAAACTGCTCCGCTCGGCAGTGACCGCGCTGGCCGCGACGTCGGCCGGTGACCTCGTCGTCGCCGGAGACGGCGAACTCGCGCTGGTGCCCGTTGCCGCTTCGCGCACCGGCGCCGATCCGGCCACCGTCGCTGAGTTCCTCGCCAGCACCACGGAAATTCCCGACGACGGCCTGCCGGAAGACCATGCCGTGCGCACCGACGGGGTCGGCACTTGGCGACCGGAGGACCTGGCCACCATCACCAAAACCGCACCTAGCGACCCGAGGTGGCTGCAGTTCCGAGCCGAAGACAACGCCCGCCGGTACTGAATCACTTCCGAGCCGCGAGCACCGCCGCGTAAAGCTCCTTCGTGGACACCCCAGCCGCGCCGGCGACCTCGGCCGCGACGGTCTTCAGCCGTTCCCCCGAAGCGACCCGCTCCGCCACCTCCGGCACCAGGTCCGACACCGACACCTGCCGAGGAGCCGCCCCCTCCAGCACCACCGAGATCTCGCCGCGCACCCCGTCCGCTGCCCACTCGGCAAGTTCCGCGAGCGTGCCGCGTTTGACCTCTTCGTACGTCTTCGTCAGCTCCCGGCACACCGCGGCCCGCCGAGACCCGCCCAGCGCGGCGGCGGCGTCTGACAGCAGGGAAGCGATCCGGTGCGGCGATTCGAAGAACACGACAGTCCGGCGCTCGCTCACCAGCTCCGCGAACCACTTCGACCGTTCACCAGGCTTGCGCGGCGCGAAGCCCTCGAAGCAGAACCGGTCGCACGGCAGCCCGGACAACGCGAGCGCGGTCGTCACCGCCGACGGGCCGGGAAGGCAGGTGATCGGCAGATCCTCCTCGACGCAAGCAGCCACGAGACGGAACCCGGGATCGGACACACTCGGCATCCCGGCATCAGTCACGACCAGCACTGTCTCGCCGCCGTGCAGCGCCTCCAGCAGCTTCGGCAGCCGGGCAGTCTCGACGTCCTCGTAGAAGCTGACCACCCGGCCGGCGGGCGACACGCCGAGTGCGGAAGCGAGGCCGCGAAGGCGTCGAGTGTCCTCGGCGGCGATCACGTCTGCCGAGCCCAGCGCCTCGATCAGCCGGGCGGACGCGTCGCCGGGATCGCCCAGCGGGGTGGCGGCGAGCACGAGCCGTCCGGACGCAGAAGTCATGGCAGTCAGCCTAACCAGACGCCACCAGTGGATCAGGCCGTACTATCGGGCCCCGTGACCGCGCTGCTGACCCGAGCCGACGACGAGAGCGTGCGGCCGGACCCGGTCGACGCGCGCCGCCCCCCGACCGACCGCGAAGCCACCCTGCTCGGCCGGGCCATGCCCGCCGACCGGCTGCGCGGCTGGATCGTCACGATCGTGCTGACCGTGATCGGCGGCGTCGTCCGGATGCAGAATCTGGGCCTTCCCACCGACCACGGCAGTCCCGTCTTCGACGAGAAGCACTACGTGCCCCAAGCCGCGCAGATGCTGCGCAACGGCGGGTACGAGGACAACGCCGGGTACGAGCTGATCGTGCACCCGCCGCTGGCCAAGGACTTCATCGCGTTCGGCGAGTGGCTCTTCGGCTACAACGGCTGGGGCTGGCGGCTGATGTCGGCGGTGGCCGGCACGCTGATCGTGCTGCTCACCGTGCGCATCGCGCGTCGGCTCACCCGCTCGACGCTGCTCGGCGGCATCGCGGGCGTGCTGGTGATCTGCGACGGCGTGCTGCACCTGCAGTCGCGGATGGGGATGCTCGACATCTTCATCGCGTTCTTCGTGCTCGCCGCGTTCGCCTGCGTGCTCTGCGACCGCGACCAGGTGCGGCAGCGGCTGGCGGTCGCGGTGCGCGAGGGCTGGATCGGCGAATCGCAGTGGGGCCCGAAGCTCGGCTTCCGCTGGTGGCGGTTCGCGGCCGGGCTGATGATCGGCTTGACCTTCGGCGTCAAATGGTCCGCGCTGTACTACATCGCGGCGTTCGGCCTGCTCACCGTGTTCTTCGACGTCGCGGCCCGGCGCACGGCGGGCGTTCAGCGGCCGTGGGTCGGCACGATCCGCCGCGACGTCGCGCCCGCGCTGTGGGCGATCGTCGTGGTGCCGGTGCTGATGTACCTGGCGGCGTACTGGGCGTGGTTCGCCAGCGAAACCGCGACCGACCGGCACTACACCGAGATCAAGAACCTCGACCCGGGCATGTTCGGCTGGATCCCGCCCGCGCTGCGCTCGCTCGGCAGCTACACCGCCAACGTGCTGCATTTCCACGAAACCCTGCTGACGCCCAAGGACAATCCGCATCCGTGGGAGTCGAAGCCGTGGACCTGGCCGATGGGCCTGCGGCCGATGCTCTACTACTACGACGGCAACGTCACCGGCTGCGGCGAATCGCGCTGCCTCGGCGCGACGATGCTGATCGGCACGCCCGCGATGTGGTGGCTGGCCGTCCCGATGCTCGGCTGGGGCCTGTGGCGCTGGTTCTTCCGCGCGGACTGGCGCTACGCCGCCGTGCTCACCGGCTACTTCGCCGGATACCTGCCCTGGTTCACCAACATCGACCGGCAGATGTACTTCTTCTACGCCACGCCGATGGCCCCGTTCCTGGTGCTCGGGCTGGTGCTGGCGCTCGGGCAGATCCTCGGCAGCGCCAAACGCGGATTCGAGCGCAGAGGCACCGGTCTGCTCGTCGTGTCGCTCTACGTCGGGCTGGTGGTCGCGAACTTCGCCTGGCTGTGGCCGATTCTCAACGGAATCCCGATCACGAACGAGCATTGGCAGGCGGAGATGTGGCTGCCTTCGTGGCGCTGAAGTAGGCGCCCGGCGGCACCCCGACCGCCCGGCGGAAGGCGGCGACGAAGGCGCTGGCCGTCGCGTACCCGACCCGGTGCGCGACGGTCGTCATCGGCAAACCCTGTGCCAGCAACGGCAATGCCGCGCGCAGCCGTGCTTGCGTGCGCCAGGTGCCGAACGTCATCCGGCAGTCTCGGACGAACGCGCGGGCCAGCGTCCGCTCGCTCGCGCCGACTTCCCGGCCCAGCTCCGCCAGGCTGCGCGAGTCCGCGGGGTCGGCGAGCACCGCGTCGGCGACGTCCCGCGCTCTCGGGTCGGCGGGCGCTGGTACGACGATCGGCGCTACGTCCATCGGCTCCAGCAGATCGAACGCGACCGCTTCGGCACGGCGGCGGGCGTCGTCGCTGATGCCGTCCGCGGACAGGTGCTCCAGCAATTCCCGCAGCAACGGCCGGACGATGACGATGCGCGGTGACGGCCACTCGACCGGGCACTGCTCCGGATCGGCATAAATGCCGCGCAGCTCGGCATTCCCGACCGCGCCGGTGCGATGCCAGACGCCGACCGGGATCCAGAGCGCGCGCGTGGACGGCAGCACCCATTGCGCGTCGCCGACCATCACCGCGGCGACCCCGCGCGCGGCCCAGACGAGCTGGTGCGCCGGATGGTCGTGCCAGGGGAACCAGGCTCCGGCCGAGATCGGAAGGTCGCCGAGCAGCATCGCGCCGGTTTGACCGTACTGCGACATGAGATGACAGCCTATCGTCTTCCAGCCAGCGCGGCTCGTCCCTAGCGTCGAGGCCATGCCGATGAACCTGATGCACCGCAAGCTCTGCAGCTCGGAAAAGTGGGCCGCCGCGGTGGCCGAGGTGCTGCCGGACTGGCTCGCCCGCTTCGAACTGGGCGACGACGTGCTGGAAATCGGACCGGGTTTCGGGGCGACCACGCGGGTGCTGGTCGACGCCGTGCCGCAGCTGACCGCTTTGGAGATCGATCCGGCGTCGACCCGCCTGTTGCGGGAGAAATACGGCGAACGGGTCGACGTCGTCGAGGGCAGCGGCGCGGAGATGCCGTTCGAGAACGGCCGGTTTTCCGGGGTCGTGTGCTTCACGATGCTGCACCACGTGCCGACGAACGCGCTGCAGGACCGGATCTTCGCCGAGGCGTTCCGGGTGCTGCGGCCCGGCGGCACCTACTGCGGCGTGGACAGCCAGCTCAGCTTCGGATTCCGGCTGCTGCACCTCGGGGACACGATGAACGTCCTCGATCCCGCGACCCTGCCCGCCCGGCTGACGGCGGCCGGGTTCGAGCAGGTGCGCGTGGCGATGGAACGGAAGCGGCTGGAGTTTTCCGCGGTGAAGCCGTCAGCGGGGTGACCGGCGCGGCACGATCTGCGTGACCGGCCCGTCCAGTGCCTTGCCCTGCCGGCTCAGCCAGCCGTCGACCTCGCGCCGCACCGAGTTCAGCGTCGGGCGACGGCGCGGTTCCGGATCCAGCGACGCCGCCAGGATCCGCGCGTGCACCGAACGCTGCGGCATGTGCGTGACCGGATCGGCGCGCGCCGCGGCCATCAGCGCGGCCATCGGCGTCTCGCGGGTGCCGCGCGGTGGCTGGCCGGTCAGCGCGTAGCTGACCGTGGCGGCGAGCTGCCAGGCGTCCGAGGCCGGGCTCGCCGGGGAGCCCATCGCCTGCTCCGGTGCGACGAAGTCGGGCGTGCCGATCATCATCCCGGTGGCGGTCATCTTGGAATCGCCCTGGCTGCGGGCGATGCCGAAATCGATCAGGTGCGCGATGCCCGCCGGGTCGAGGATGACGTTGGACGGCTTCACGTCGCGGTGCAGCACGCCCCGCTCGTGCGCCGCGACCAGCGCGCCCGCCATCGTCGACCACAACCGGCCGGCAGCGACGTCGTCGATCGGGCCCTGTCCGTCGACCACCTCGGCGAGCGGGCGGCCCTGCAGGTACTCCATGACGAGCGCGAGCCCGTCCGGCTCCTCGGCCAGGTCGTACACGCGGACGCAGTTGGGGTGGTTCACCACGGCCAGCGCACGCGCCTCGCGCTGCATCCGCTCCTCGGTGTCGCGGTCGGGCGCGTGCGCGATCTTCAGCGCGACAGTGCGGTTGAGCTGCGTGTCGACGGCTTCCCAGACCGTGCCGAACCCGCCGGTCCCGAGCTGGCGGACGCGCCGGTACCGGCTGCTGCCCGCGTTGCGCGACCCGGGAGGCGGCGGAATCATGCCGGGCGCGGCGGCCAGCGCCCCGGCAGGCGGCTCCGGAGCGGACGCCAGCGCGGTGGCCGGGTAGGGCTTGTTCTGCGGCGGCGGAGGCGGCGGCAGCTGCTCCCGGCGCGGCGGAGGCTGCGCGGCGGGCGGTTCGTCGCGGCGCGGCTCCGGCCGGTTGATCACCGACCACGGCGGCGGGCCGACCAGCGCGACCGGGATCAGTCCCAGGATGCTGAACGGCAGGAACCCGAGCCAGAAGTGCACCGCGGTGTTGGCCGACATGCCCGCCGACGCGATCGCCATGACCACGAAGGGAATCCAGAAGAACCGCGACGGCCACTTCGGCCCGCGACGGAACGCGGTGCGCGCCTGCAGCATCACGAACAGCAGCGAGCCGACCGGCAGCACCGTGAAGGCGAGCAGGTACAGCACGTAGGAAAGCTTGAGGCCGCGCGGGTAGAAGAGCGTCTCGAAGACGTTCGACCCGCCGCCGAGGTAGCTCTTCTGCACGCCGATGAACGAGCAGTAGTCCTTGTTGAGCGAGGCCGCCCCGGACAGTCCGGTCGCCTGGCCCGCGTTGGCCGCGCGGAACGTTTCCGAGATGCCCGAGGCCATCAGCCACGGCAGCACCAGCACGCACACCACGCCGATGAGACCGAACACGGTGAGCGTGGTCGCGTCGTACCGGTTGCCGGTCCCCTTGCGCACGATCGCCACGATCAGCGCCCCGGCCGCCGGGAAGAGCGCGACGAGCGCACCCGCTGTGGTCGTCGCCCACACCCAGTCGCCGGGGCAGAACCCCGGGTCGAACAAGGTGTGCGCGAGCGAGAGCAGCGCGCTCGCGATTCCGCTCACCGGCTGGTTCCCCTCACTGTCAGTGTTGTCTTCCTGCCGCTGCGCGGCCGTTCCCCACGGTCCAGCTTAGGACGCACACGGCCTCCGCGGGGTTGCCGGGTCGCGGCGGGAACGTGATCCACCGCATCGATCTCGCCGGACGCGGCTGACCTGCGACCCGCCGGGGGAAAGGCCATCATGAGGGCAGATTCGGCCGTCTGAAGTCAAAGGAGACCTCGTGGGCGCGTACACCGAGACGTATCGGCGCAGTCTGGACGACCCGGAGCAGTTCTGGCTCGACGCGGCCCGGGCGATCGACTGGACGCAGCGGCCCACCCGCGCGCTCGATTCGTCCGCCGCGCCGTTCTACCGCTGGTATCCCGACGGCGAGCTGAACACCTCCTACAACGCCCTCGACCGGCACGCCGACGGCGGTCGCGGCGCGCAGGACGCGCTGATCTGGGATTCGCCGGTCAGCGGCCGCAAACGCCGCTACACCTACGCCGAGCTGCGCGACGAGGTCGCGACCTTCGCCGGCGCGCTCGCGTCGCTCGGGGTGACCCGCGGCGATCGCGTGATCCTTTACCTGCCGATGATTCCGCAGGCCGTCATCGCGATGCTCGCCTGCGCGCGGATCGGCGCGGTGCATTCCGTGGTGTTCGGCGGCTTCGCGCCGAAGGAACTGGCCGCGCGGATCGAGGACGCCAAGCCGAAGCTGATCCTCGCCGCGTCGTGCGGGATCGAGCCGACGCGGGTCGTCGAGTACAAGCCGATCATCGACGCCGCTCTCGAAACCACCGAGCACCAGCCGGACCACGTCGTGGTGTTCCAGCGCGAGCAGGCGCGCGCGGAGCTGTCCGGCACTGACCTCGACTGGACCGAGCTCGTCGCCGACGCCGACCCGGTGGATCCGGTTCCGGTGAAGGCGACCGATCCGCTGTACATCCTCTACACGTCCGGCACCACCGGGCGGCCGAAGGGCGTGGTCCGCGACGCGGGCGGGCACGCGGTCGCGCTGGCGTGGTCGATGGGCGCGCTGTACGACGTCCACGCCGGCGACGTGTGGTGGACGGCTTCCGACGTCGGCTGGGTCGTCGGGCATTCGTACATCGTCTACGCGCCGCTGCTGGTCGGCGCTACAACCGTGCTGTACGAAGGAAAACCCGTCGGGACGCCGGACGCGGGCGCGTTCTGGCGGGTCATCTCCGAGCATGGCGTGCAGGCGCTGTTCACCGCGCCGACGGCGTTGCGCGCGGTGAAGAAGGTGGATCCGGACGCGGACGAACTCAAAAAGTACGACCTGTCCCGGTTCCGCACCCTGTTCCTGGCGGGCGAGCGGCTCGACCCGGAGACCTACCACTGGGCGCACGACATCCTCGGCACGCCGGTCGTCGACCACTGGTGGCAGACCGAAACCGGCTGGCCGATCGCGGCCAACCCGCGCGGGCTCGAACCGATGCCGGTCAAACCCGGATCGGCGACGAAACCGGTGCCCGGCTGGGACGTGCGCATTCTCGATCAAGCGGGCGAGGAATTGCCGGCGGGCCGCGAAGGCGCGATCACGCTGAAACTCCCGCTGCCACCGGGTTCGCTGCCGACGCTGTGGGGCGACGACGAGCGCTACCGAGAGGCGTACCTGTCGCGTTACCCCGGCTACTACTTGACCGGCGACTCGGGTTACCTCGACGAGGACGGCTATCTGTTCGTGATGGGCCGCACCGACGACGTGATCAACGTGGCCGGGCACCGGCTGTCGACCGGTTCGATGGAAGCCGCGCTGGCGTCGCATCCGGCGGTCGCGGAGTGTGCGGTGATCGGGGTCGCGGACCAGTTGAAGGGACAGGTGCCGCGCGGTTTCGTGGTGCTGAAGTCCGGCGTGGAGGTGCCCGAGGAGCAGTTGCGGGACGAACTGGTCGCGCTGGTTCGCCGGGACATCGGGCCGGTGGCGGCGTTCCGGGACGTCTCGGTGGTCAACGCGCTGCCGAAGACTCGCTCGGGGAAGATCCTGCGCAAAACGATGCGCGGGATCGCGGACGGTCGCGACGAAGCGGTTCCGTCGACCATCGAAGACCCAGCGGTGCTTGACGCGTTGCGGGCGATCCTGCGGCCCTGAGCACCGCACAGATGAGGTTTTCTCAGTGGTGCACCGCCGGGCCGCGTGGCTCCGTTGCCGCCGAGGTCCGTGAGGGGAACCCTGAGGGACTCTGAGTCCGTGAAGGTTCCCCTCACGGACCTCGGCATCGCGCGTCAGGGCAGCCGCGCGACGCGAGAACCCCGCGCAAACCGGGGTCTCCCCGCAGGGCTGCGCGGTGGAATGCGGCGCGGGCAGCTGCGGCGACGCGGCCGACCCACGCCACGCCACGCCGCTCCCGCAGACGTCCTTCACGGACCTCCCCAAGGCCACTACTGAGAAAACCCCAATGTGGCATTGGGTGCATGCGACGCACCGAATGTGGCGTTCGGTGCGCTGAGCGCACCGAATGCGGCATTGGGGCGCGGCGGGCATCCCGGCGAACGGGACATCGGGCGTCAGCCGACCCTTTCGGGCGTTGTCAGCGTCCCCGGTAGTGGTCTATACCTCTTGGAGTCCGCCTTCTCCGCGACGCGACCGGAGGTATGCCGTGAGGAAGACCCTGTCCAGGGCCGTGCTTGGGGTGACCGTGCTCGGGCTCGCCGCGGTGGGAGTGCCCGGGCCGGCCGCGGCGAGTCCCGCGCCCAGCGAACGGCAGGTGACCGACCTCGTACCGGTGCCGGTGCACGCCGTGGCGAAGGCGGACGCCACCTTCCGGCTCACGCCGCTGACGGTGATCCGGGCCGGGCACGGCACCGGCGACGTCGCCGCGTACCTGCGCGGGCTGCTGCGGCCCGCGACCGGCTTCCCGCTGCCGGTCGTCCCGGTGAGCCCGGGCTTGTCCGCGATCTCGCTCGACCTCGGCCACGCCGACCCGCGCGTCGGCGACGAGGGATACCAGCTCGACGTCACGAAGAACGGCGTCCGGCTGCGCGCCAACACTTCCGCCGGGCTCTTCACCGGCGTCCAGTCGCTGCGGCAGCTGCTGCCCTCGGCGATCGAGGCGAAGTCCGTGCAGCACCGGACGTGGACGATCGCCGGCGGCAGCGTGCTCGACTACCCGCGCTTCGCCCACCGCGGCGCGATGCTCGACGTCGCGCGGCATTTCTTCACGCCCGCGCAGGTGAAGAAGTACATCGACCAGATCGTCCAGTACAAGATCAACACCCTGCACCTGCATCTCAGCGACGACCAGGGCTGGCGCATCGAAATCAAGAGCTGGCCGAAGCTGGCGACCGAAGGCGGCAAGACCGCCGCGTACGGCGATCCGGGCGGTTACTACACGCAGGAGCAATACAGCGACATCGTCGCGTACGCCGCGAGCCGCCACATCACGGTCGTGCCGGAAATCGACATGCCCGGGCACACCAATGCCGCGCAGTCGGTGTACGCGGAACTCAACTGCGACGGCAAGGCGGTCCCGCCGCGCACCGACATCGAGGTCGGCTACAGCTCGCTGTGTATCAAATCGCCTACCACGTACCGATTCGTGGAGGACGTGATCCGCGAACTGGCCGCGATCACTCCTGGCAAATACATCGGCATCGGCGGCGACGAAGCACACTCGACGCCCGCCGCGGACTACAAAACCTTCTACGAGAAGGTGACCCCGATGGTCGCCAAGTACGGCAAGCTGATCACCGGCTGGCACGAGATGGCGAAGGCACCGCTGCCGACGTCCGCCGTGCCGCAGTACTGGGATCAGGGCGGCCCGAACGCGGACGTGGCCGCCGCCGCGGCGCGCGGGAACAAGTTCATCATGTCGCCCGCCAACCACGCCTATCTCGACATGAAGTACACGGAATCGACCAAGCTGGGCCAGGATTGGGCCGGTTTGGTCGAAGTCCGCGACGCCTACGAATGGGACCCGGCGACGCTCGTTCCCGGCGTCGGGGAGAAGTCCGTCGCCGGGGTCGAGGCTCCACTGTGGACGGAAACCATCCGGACCAACGACGACATCGAGTACATGGCCTTCCCGCGCCTGCCCGGTGTCGCGGAAATCGGCTGGTCGCCCCGCGCTTCGCGGACCTGGGACGGCTACCGGGACCGCATCGCCAAGCAAGCGCCGCGCTGGGAAGCCCAGGGAATCGACTTCTACCGCTCACCCCAGGTCGACTGGAAGTGATTCCCTAGCGCGGTCCACTTTGGACTGAATGCCCTTGCGATACCCCTCCGGCAACGCGTCCGTCGACAGCACCCGCTCGGCCAGCTCCAGCATCGGCCCCGGCTCGGGCAACCGCGCGTAGTTCGCGGCCGCGACCAGAAACGTCTCCGCGACGGTCGGCCCCTCGGCCCGCTCCACCAGGTCGAGCGGCCCGGCCGTCGGGACCGTGCCCGGCCGCAGCACGCGCAGGTACCAGCCGCAGCGGTTGGTGTCGATCATCGCGGGCACGACGTCCTTGCGGCCGGTCCGCATCGCGAGTTTGAAACACGGATGCCGCGGCTGCGCGATTTGCACGAGCGCGTCGCCCCAGGCCCAGATGTCGCCGATCCGCACGTCGCTCTCGAGCACGCCTTCGACGGAGAGGTTCTCGCCGAAGTCGCCGTGCGCGACGTCGTACCCCTCGCCGGTCCACGTCGGATAGTGCTCGACCGGGTAGACGTAGACGGCCTTGTCGGGACCGCCGTGCACGGAGAGGTCGGCTTGGCGGTCACCGGCCAGGTTCAGCTCGGACAACGCCAGCTCGTCCGCGTCGACCCGGCTTTTCCGGATGGCGCTCAGGACCGGCTGGTCCCGCTGGTGGCCGAGTACGGTCGGCTCGCCCACGTAGACGTCTTTCAGCGACAGCATGGAGTGAACCTAGCAAGGCAACGAGCAGGCGCACCAAGGTTTTCGGCCGCGCAGCGGTCAACCGAGCGGTGCCCGGTGCGCGGTAAACGCGCACCGGGCACCACGATCAACCGTTCAGCTCCGCCGACTCCTCATCGCTGAGCAACCGGGACCGGATCAGAAACCGCACCCCCTCCGGCGCCTCCAGCGAGAATCCGCTCCCCCGCCCAGGCACCACGTCGATGGTCAGATGCGTATGCCTCCAGTACTCGAACTGCGGCCCGGACATCCACACCGGCACCGCGTCGATGCCGTCCACCGTCAGGTCTCCCAGGTGCACATCGTGCGACCCGACCCGGAATTCGCCTGCCGGGTAACACATCGGGGCGCTGCCGTCGCAGCATCCGCCGGACTGGTGGAACATCACCGGTCCGTGGACTGGCACCAGCCGCCGCAGCAAGTCGGCGGCGGCCGGTGTCAGGGCGACCCGTTCGCCCATCAGAAGAAGCCCAGCGCCTGGTCGGAGTAGGAGACCAGGAGGTTCTTCGTCTGCTGGTAGTGGTCCAGCATCATCTTGTGGTTCTCGCGGCCGATGCCGGACGCCTTGTAGCCGCCGAAGGCCGCGTGGGCCGGGTAGGCGTGGTAGTTGTTCACCCACACGCGGCCGGCCTGGATGTCGCGGCCCGCCCGGTAGGCGGTGTTCCCGTCGCGCGACCAGACGCCGGCGCCGAGGCCGTACAGGGTGTCGTTGGCGATCTTGAGCGCGTCGTCGTAGTCGTCGAACTTCGCCACGGACACCACCGGGCCGAAGATCTCCTCCTGGAAGATGCGCATCTTGTTGTCGCCCTCGAACACCGTCGGCTGCACGTAGTAGCCGCCGGACAGGTCGCCGCCCAGGTCGGACTGCTCGCCGCCGGTGAGCACCTTCGCGCCCTCCTGCTTGCCGATGTCGATGTAGGACAGGATCTTCTCGAGCTGGTCGTTCGAGGCCTGCGCGCCGATCATCGTCTCGGTGTCGAGCGGGTTGCCCTGCTTGATCTTCTTCACGCGCTCGACCGCGTCGCCGAGGAACCGGTCGTAGATGCCGGACTGGATCAGCGCGCGCGACGGGCAGGTGCAGACCTCGCCCTGGTTCAGCGCGAAGAGCGCGAAGCCTTCCTGCGCCTTGTCGTAGAACGCGTCGTTGGCCGCGGCGACGTCGTCGAAGAAGATGTTCGGGCTCTTGCCGCCCAGCTCGACGGTCACCGGGATGATGTTTTCGCTGGCGTACTGCAGGATCAGCCGCCCGGTCGTCGTCTCGCCGGTGAACGCGACTTTGCGCACGCGGTTGCTCGACGCGAGCGGTTTGCCCGCCTCGACGCCGAATCCGTTCACGATGTTCAGCACGCCCGGCGGGATCAGGTCGCCGATGATCGACAGCAGCAGGTGGATCGACGCCGGGGTCTGCTCGGCGGGCTTGAGCACGATCGCGTTGCCCGCGGCCAGCGCCGGGGCGAGCTTCCAGACCGCCATCAGCAGCGGGAAGTTCCACGGGATGATCTGGCCTACGACGCCGAGCGGCTCGTGGAAGTGGTAGGCGACGGTGTTGTCGTCGATCTGCGAGATGCCGCCTTCCTGCGCTCGCAGCGCGCCGGCGAAGTAGCGGAAGTGGTCGATCGCGAGCGGGATGTCGGCGGCGAGGGTTTCGCGGACCGGTTTGCCGTTCTCCCAGGCCTCGGCGACCGCGATCCGCTCGAGGTTCTGCTCCATCCGGTCGGCGATCTTGAGCAGGATGTTCGCGCGTTCCTCGGTCGAGGTGCGGCCCCACGCGGGTGCGGCGCCCTCGGCCGCGTCGAGCGCCCGGTCGACGTCGGCCGCCGTGCCGCGGGCGATCTCGGTGAAGGTCTTCCCGGTCACCGGCGTCGGGTTCTCGAAGTACTGCCCGCCCGCCGGCGCGACGTATTCGCCGCCGATGTAGTGGTCGTAGCGGGTCTCGTAGTCGACGACGGCGCCGTCGGTGTTCGGTGCGGCGTATACGGCCATCTTGCCCTGCCTCGTTGCTGGTCGGTGACGGTCGGCGGCGACCGTAGGCCGGGCAACGTTGCGCCAACGTTGCAGCCTTGTGACCAGGGTCTCTACTCTCGTTCACGTGGCGGAGCTGCCCGAACCCGACCTGCTGCGCGATCCGGAGTCGTACGCGCGGCTGCTCCGGCATGTCCGCGAAGCAGTGCTGTCCGGGGCTACCGCACCGCGCTCGCCACGGTCAGTGGTGTCGGCGTCGTGGGAGCGCTCGCTGGCCGCGCACGTCGACCCGGACTCGGGCGAGGCCCCGCTGATCTTCGAGGCGGACGAGCTCACCGACCTGCGCGCGGAGCATCCGCTGGCCCCGGTGCTGCCGCTGCTGCGCGAGATGCTGGTGAGCATCGCCGACGACGCCGAGCACATGATGATCGTGACCGACGCGAACGGGCTGATCCTGTGGCGCGAGGGCGCGACCGGCGTGCTGCTGCGCGCGGACCAGGTCGCGCTCACCGAGGGCACACGGTGGAGCGAAGAGGCGATCGGCACAAACGCGATGGGCACGACGCTCGCGACCGGCCAGCCGGTGCAGATCTACTCCGCCGAACATCTCGTCCGCCGCTATCACACCTGGACCTGCGCGGCGGCCCCCGTGCGCGACCCGGACACCGGCGCGCTGCTCGGCTCGATCGACGTCAGCGGCCCGCTCCGCACCGTGCATCCGGCGATGTTGTCGCTGGTCACCGCAACCGCGCAGCTGGCCGAGGGACGGCTGCGCGCCCAGCTGGCGGTCCGCGACGAGAAGGTGCGGCGGGCGAACATGCCGCACCTGGCGTCGCTGCGCGGCCGCCCCGGCGCACTCCTTTCCGCGGGCGGACGGGTGCTGGCGGCCGAATCGTGCACGCTTCCGTCCACTGTGGAGGTGCGGAAAGGCGGCGGCACGGTGACGCTGCCGGACGGCCGGATCGCCACCGTCGACCCGCTGGACGAGGGTTACCTCCTGCGGATCGCCACGTCCGGCTCCGCGACCCGGCGCCGACTGTCCCTCGAATACCTCACCGACGGCCCTGGATCGACCATTGTGGACGGTCGCGACATCCCGTTCACCTTGCGGCACGCCGAATTGCTGACCCTGCTCGCGCTTCAGCCGCGCGGCTTGTCGGCGGAAAAGCTGGCGCTGCAGCTGTACGGCGAGGCTGGCAACCCGGTGACCGTGCGCGCCGAGATCCACCGGCTGCGCACCCAGCTCGGCACCGGAGTGTTGCAGACCCGCCCGTACCGCCTCGCGGCCACCGTGGACGCGGATTTCCTGCGCACCAAAGCCGCCCTGCGCGCCGGCGACGCCGCGGCGGCGGTCCGGTCGTTCCAGGGACCGCTGCTCGCGGAGTCGGAATCACCCGCGATCCTGGAGGAACGCGAATCGATCAGCGCGCAGGTCCGCCAGCTGGCGTTGAACAGCGGCGACGCGGACACGTTGTGGTCGTTCTGGGAAACCTCCTGTGGTGCTGACGATCTGGCGATTCTGGACGCGTTGTCCGCCGTGCTCGCGCCGTCGGATCCGCGGTTGGCGGCGGTGCGGACTCACCGCGCCCGGCTGGGCTGATTCTTACCGCGCAGCAGCAGTCTCCCGGATCGCGTCGTCCACCGGAGCCGAGTAGTTCAGTTCCAAATACAACTCCCGCAACAACAACCCGTCCATGTGCTGCACCGTCAACCCCGGCTGCTTCCCGCTCAGTCCGTTGAGAAATCCGCCGAGCTTGAACGCGCCGCGCACCGGCCAGGACGGCATCGACCGCACCCGGCGCGGTCGTCCCGCCGCCGCGGCCAGCCGGGCGAACATGTCCGTCCACTGCAGATTTTCCTCCGCCACCGGGACATCCGCGCCCGACGCCGCCTCCAACGCATCCACCGTCGCGATGCCAACCCCACGCGCGCTTGTCGCGGCAGTCCCGCCAGGAGGCGCGAGGAGCGGCGAGTTGGAGTGCACCCACTTCACGATCGGCACCGACCACTGCGGCACCCGATCCTCCGCGACCCCAAAGACAAACGGCACTTCGATCACCGCCACCGGCAACCCCGGCCCAGCCGTCTCGCGCGCGACGCGGGCCTGCTCCAGCCGACTGCGCACGTACGGATGCTTCGCGGCCAACCCCCACTCCGGGCGTACGCGGTCGAAGTACGTGTAATACGACCCGAGCACCGCCGCCCGCGTACAGTCTGCTTCGCGCGCCGCGCGCAACAACGCGGCGACAGGCGCGACGTTGCCCGCGCGCAACCGAGGCTCAACCGGCCCGCGTCCGACCGCGCGGTCGTCCATGCCGCCAGCGAAGACGACGCCGTCGTGTCCGTCGAGTGCTTCGCGCAGTTCGGCGTGCGAAGCCTTCGAGACGTCGAGCGTCCGGTCGACTCCCTCACGTGCCGTACGCGCGACGGCGGTCGTCTCGTGCCCGCGTTTCCTCAGCTCGTCGAGGACGTGCTGCCCCAGCAGGCCACTGCCGCCCACCACCAAGATCTTCATGGTCCATTTCCGTTCGGGCTTAGCGTCAGCCGCACTGCATCAAGCTGCGGGCGGCGTCGAACCGGCCTTCTTTAAGATCGTCGGTTCGGATGAGCCAGTACACCATCCCGACGTCGCCCCACATCATGTCGGTTTCGTTGTCACTGTCGAACTGCGCGAGCAGCACCCAGCGGGCCGCTTCTTCCTTGAGCCGCGGATCTTGCCACCCGCCTTCCAGCACCTCCGCCGCGATCTCGTTCTCCACCGCGTCCTGGACCGCGGTGGAGAAGCCACCGACCTGATGTTTCGGCTTGTCTTCGCTGAGTTCCCAGGTCATTTCTCCGAACACATCGGTGCCCGCGCGCCCGGGGCCAAGGACCTTCGCGACAGCTTCGGCCAGGGACGCCCCGCTCGCTGTCGTGGTCTGGTCCAGCAGAATGTGCCCCCTTTCCGGGGCTGTGGCCACGATCTCCGCGAAAACGTCACGGCGTGGGTAGGCCTCGAGGCCGGCCGGCGGCGTTCGTTCGGCGACCGCGGTGCCCTCGGGCACGAAGATCACTCGATAGCCGTCGGCATCGGTGGGCAGAATGTGCCGGTAGTTATCGGGTTCGTAGCGTCCGTCGAACGAAAAGAACAGCAGCGTCCCCGTCTCCGGCAGCGGAATGGTCAAAAACTCCCGCGGCAGCGACGCGCAATCCACCGCGGCGACGAACGTGAGCGGCCCCTTCTCCTCCCAGATCGGCCATTCCACCGCGTCCGGCAGCGCCGGATTTCCGCCGAGCTGCCCCACGCGCGGCCCGATGCCCTCGGCGGCAAGCCGGATCCCGGGTTGGAACAGCTCGATCCATTTCGCCGCCACCTCAGCGGGCAGCCGATCTTGAGCGAGAGTGCTGAGTTGATCTCTCCATGCAGTCACTCCGCCATAGTGGCGCAAGGCACCGACAAAAACGCTCGAGCGCCGAGCGGCTCCCCCATCAGCCGGGCATGTCGTGGGTCGAGCAGTGAATCCCGCCGCCCCCGGCGGCGATCGCGTCGATCGGGACCAGGACGGCCTCGCGGCCGGGGAAGTGCTCGGCCAGGATGCCGCGCGCCCGGTCGTCGGCGGCTTCGTCGCCGAATTTCGGCAGGAACACCGCGCCATTGGCAACGTAGAAATTGGCGTAGGACGACACGAACGCCTCGCCCCGGCCGGTGATCCGGTCCGGGTCGGGCTGGGGCAAGTCGACGACTTCGAGCTTCCGGCCGGCCGCGTCGGCGGCGCTGGCCAGCACTCCGCGCGCCTGCTCGGCGGCACGCGACCAGACGTCCGCCGGCGCGCCGGGAAAAGGCTTGTCCAGCAAGACGACACCAGGTGCGACGTAGCGGACGAGGCAGTCGACATGCGCGTCGGTGATGTCCTCGCCTTTCACTCCGGCCAGCCAGATCACGGTGGTGACGCCCAACGTCCGCTTCAACTCGTCTTCGACGCGTGCGCGGTCCTTGCCCGGGTTGCGGTTGTCGTTGACCAGCGAGCTTTCGGTGACCAGGAGCGTGCCCTGGCCGTCGGTCTCCAGCGCGCCGCCCTCGGCGACGAGCGGAGCCGCGATGCGGGGCAGCTGGTACTTCTCCAGCACGGCCTTGGCCACCGCGCCGTCCCGGGCGTGCTGCTGTTTGCCGCCCCAGCCGTTGAACCCGAAATCGACGCCGGTCAGCTTTCCGGCGTTCCGGATGAAGACCGGGGCCGTGTCCCGGGCACAGAGGTCGTCCACCGGGATCTCGGCCACCTCGACGTCGGAGCCGACCGCGCTCTGGGCGGCGTCGCGATGGTCGGGACCGGCCAGCAGGACGACCTTTTCGAAACCGGCGACGGCCCGGGCGAGCCCAGCGATGGCGGCCTGGACCGCGGGCAGGTCAGGACCCCAGACGCCGTCCGAAGCAGGCCAGGCCATGAGGGTGCGAGCGTGCTTCTCCCATTCGGCCCCGAACACCCGACCACCGGACGCCGTGCCGCTGCTGCCCGGTGACGGAGGCGCGGCCGGAGTCGGAGCTGGGGTTTCGGTCCCGCACGCGGCCACGCCCAGCGCGGCGCCGAGCCCTAGCGCGGCGGTGAGCGCGGTGCGGCGGGAAACGAATTCGTGCGTCATCGAGTGAGCTCCAAGCGGGTCGGCGGAGCCTCACTCTGACACTGACTGAAAATTTAGTCAATTTGATCAACCCAGCTCGGCGACGATCGCTCCCCGGACGAGGACACGCGCCCGCTGGAGGTCGAGGGTCCCGGACAGCCAGCGTTCGGACAGCCCTTCGACCAGCGCCGTCAGCCGCTCGGCAACGTCCGCGGGTTCGGAGAGACCGCCCGGTGCCACGCCGGCAGCCTCGACCAGTTCGGCGATCTCGGCAACCCACAGCCGAGTGGCTTCGGCGAGACGCTCCCGCAGGTCGTCCTCGAAGACGGCACTGGCCCGCAACTCTCCCCATGCCGTGCTGTTCTCCCGGACCTCGGCGGTGTCCTGCAGTTCCAGCAGCAGCGTCTGTTCCAGCACGGCCCGCGCGTCCGCCGAATCCGGTACTTCCTGCGCGGTGTAACGCTCGGCACGGTCGTTGACGTGATCGAGGGTGGCGCGCAGCAGCCCGGCCCGGTCCTTGAAGTGGTAATAAATCAACCCGGTCGACGCGTCGGCCTCCGCGGCGACCTCCTCGACCCGCAGCCCCCGGACGCCGCTTCGGGCGATCATGCCCACCGCGGCCCGCAGGATGCGATCCCGTTTGCCTGCCATCCACACCTCCTTGACTGAAGCTTCAGTCAACACGGTAACGGGGCCCGGGTGTAGACACCGTCTACCTACTTTGATAGACAGTGTCTACAAGATGAACCATGGGTTACGGAGAGCGGAATGGGTTTCCACACGTTCGTCGCCGTCGGCGACAGCTGCGCAGAGGGGCTGGACGATCCCTACCCGGATCACAGCCGGTACCGCGGCTGGGCGGATTACGTCGCCGGGCGGCTCGCGCGCGACGAAACCTCGTTCCGCTACGCCAACCTGGCCGTTCGCGGGCGGCGGCTCGACCAGATCACCGCGGAGCAGATGCCAGCTGCCGAGCGGCATGAGCCGGACTTGATCGCGTTGTTCGGCGGCGGCAACGACGTCATGAGCCGAGGCTGGGACGCGCGCACGGTCGCGCGTCGCGTGGACACCGCGATCCGCCAGTGCACGCAGATCGCGCCGAACGTCGTCACCTTCACCTTGAGCGACATCGCGCATCGCATGCCGCTGGGCGGGCGGATGCGGCCGCGGGTCACCGCGCTCAACGACGCCATCCGCGAGGCTTCGGTCAGCTACGGCGCGAAGCTCGTCGACCTGTGGCCGGACCAGGCCGCGCACGATTCACGCTACTTCGGGCCGGACCGGCTGCATCTGTCGCAGGCCGGGCACCTCCGCGTCGCCGGCCACGTGCTCGACCGGCTTGGCGTGGAGCACGACGGCAGCTGGCTGCAACCATTGCCCGGCGCGCCGGCCCAGGGCAGCGCGATCGCCGACCTGCGCTGGCTGTGGCAGGAGGTGCTGCCGGTGGGGATCACGCGGCTGCGCAACCGGCTCATCGGCCGGTCACCCGGCGACGGCTTCCTGCCGAAGCGTCCGGAGCTGCTGCCCGTGGCCTTCTCCGAAGCCCAGGTATGAGCGCGCGCCAGCGGTTGATCCGTACCGCAGCAGACCTGCTTGTCGGCTCCGGCGTCGAGGCTGTGACGTTGCGCGGTATCGCGAAGGCGGCAGGCGTGTCGCACGGTGCGCCGCTTCGCCATTTCTCGGGACGCGCGGAGCTGCTGTCGGCCGTAGCAACGCTTGGCTTTACACAGTTGCTCCAACGGGGAGCACAGTTGCCCGACGGCACCCCGCGCGAGCGCGTCACGGCCGCCTGTCATGCGTACGTCGACTTCGCGGTTACGAATCCCGCCATGTTCGAGCTGATGTTCCGTCGCGACCTCATTGACCCTGAAGAGCCCGGGCTGGTCGCGGCCAGCAGTGCTGTCTTCGACACCTTCGCGGAGCTAGTACGTCTCGACCGCGCCGAAGCGGACGACGACCGACTGCGTCCGGGTACGGATCCTCGGCTCGTCGCAGCGTCGCTGTGGGGCGCGTTGCACGGTCTCGCGCAGCTGTGGCTGTGGGGCGGACTGGCTGGAGCGAGCTTCGCGCCTTCGCCGGAATCGGCGTTGGCGGTGACGCTGGACGCGTATCTGGGGTGAAGCTCAGCGGAGAGCCCGGAATCCTCCCCACCCCTGGCTCTCCGCCGAGCAGCGGGAATGGATGACCATTCGGAACCGACCGTAACCGCTCGATCCGTCCCCGGGATCCACCCGTCGCCGCATCCGCCGGTAAACCCTGGCGGTAGGCGGCCTGCCGCGACCGCGGTAGAGAATTGGGAAACCGCCGGTCAGGAAGGTAGCTTCGGGCGCGTGATGCGGATCTTGCGGGCGCGGCCGCTCCTCACGGATTCGCTGCTGGCCGCTGCGGTCGGACTATTCCTTTTCGCCGGGGCGGCGGTCCACCACGGTTCTCTCGGCGACCGTCCGGGGCTGCCCGGATTGCTGCTCGCGGTGGCGGGAGCGGTTCCGCTGGCGGTCCGGCGGCGCTACCCGATCGGCGTGCTGATCGCGGTCACCGTGCTCGTCGGCGCGTTCGCGCTGGCCGGGTATCGCGCGACGCTCGGCCGTCCCGACGTGCTGATCGCCGCGTACACAGTGTGGGCGCGCTATCCGGTGCGGCAAGCCTGGCCGCCGTCGCTGTTCGCGATGGCCGGTTTCGAGGTGACGATGCTCGTCGGCGACAGCTCGAACCCGATCGGCGACACGGTGATCGCCGTGCTGCAAGCGTCCGCGACCGTCCTTATTGGACACTCCGTCTACCTTCGCGGGCTCGCCCTGCACGCGACCGCGGAACGTGCCGACCGCGCCGAGCTGGCAGTCGTGGAAGAACGGCTGCGCATCGCGCGCGAGCTGCACGACGTCGTCTCGCACCATCTGTCGGTGATCTCCGTGCAGGCCAACCTCGCGCGGTACGTCTTCGAATCCGCGCCGGACACCGCGCGCGGCGCGCTCGACACGATCACCGGCACGACCACCGAGGCGCTGGACGAACTCCGCCGCCTGCTCAGCGTGCTGCGCCCGCCGCATCACGAACCGGGCGAATACCGTCCGCAGCCCGGCCTCGACGAGCTTCCCGCGCTGGTCAGCCGAGTCCGCGAGGCTGGTCTCACGGTTCGGCTGCAGGTCACCGGAACGCCGCGGACGCTGCCGTCGGGCCAGCAGTTGTGCGCGTACCGGGTCGCGCAGGAAGCTTTGACGAACGTGTTGAAACACGCGCCGGATTCGTTCGCCTCGCTGGACGTCGAGTACCTCGCCGACGCGCTACGGCTGCGCGTGGCCGACTCCGGCGGCGGACCGCGCACCGACGGCAATCCCGCCGGTCACGGCCTCGTCGGCATGCGCGAGCGGGCGCGTATGTACGGTGGCGAAATCGAAATCGGGCCTCGCGAACCGGCGGGGTTCGAGGTTGTGCTGACCCTCCCGTACCCGGGCCGGACCTCCGGAGAACCCCAGTGACCAGTGTGCTCGTGGTGGACGACCAAGACCTCGTCCGCGCCGGCCTCGTCGCGCTGCTTAACGCCGCGCCGGGCGTCGAGGTTGTCGGCGAGGCGCGTGACGGGCTGGAGGCCGTGCACGAGGCGGCGCGGCTGCGGCCCGAGGTGATCCTGATGGACATCCGGCTGCCCGGCCTCGACGGGGTGTCCGCCACCGCCCGCATCCTCGCCGGGCCGGAGAACCCGCGCGTGCTGATCCTGACCGTCTTCGACCTCGACGAATACGTGTACCGCGCGCTGCGGGCCGGCGCCGCCGGGTTCCTGCTCAAGGACAGTCCGCCGGAGACGCTGATTTCCGGCATCCAGGCAGTGGCGCGCGGGGACATGCTGTTCGGCCCGACGATCACGCGGAGGCTGGTCGAGGCGTACACGAGCGGCCCGCCCGCCGAACCCGCGCCGGAACTGAGCGGGCTGACCGAGCGCGAACGCGAGGTGCTCCGGCTGGTCGGCACCGGAATGCCGAACGGGGAGATCGCGGCTCAGCTGCTGGTCAGCGAGGCCACGGTGAAGACGCACCTCAACCGGCTGATGCCCAAACTCGGGATCTCGAGCCGGGCGCAGGCCGTGGTGGTCGCCTACGAAACCGGCCTGGTCCGACCGGGGCGGTAGCCGAACTCGTTGCGCAGCACACGTTCCGCGGCATGCTGACCGGCCATCCCGTGCACTCCCGGACCCGGCGGCGTTGCGGCCGAACACAGGTAGACGCCGCGCAACGGAGTCCGATACGGATCCCAGCGCAAGACCGGCCGCCCCAGCACCTGGCGCATCGTGACCGCGGCGGCCGCGATGTCGCCGGTGACGTAATTGGGGTTGTAGGACTCGAATTCGCTCGCCGGGATCGCGCGCGAGGCGAGGATCGTGTCGCGGAAACCCGGAGCGAAGCGTTCGATGCGGCGGATGATCGCCGCGGTCGGGTCGAGCGGATCTCCTTGCGGGACATGGGCGTAGGCCCAGATCGGCTGTTTGCCGGGAAGACCGCGGGACGGGTCGGCGGCCATCGGCTGGGAGAGGAGGACGAACGGGTCTCTCGCCCGTTTCCCGGCGGCTACCGCGTTTTCGGCCGCGTGCACCTCAGCCCTCGTTCCTCCGATGTGGACCGTCCCGGCTTGGGCTAGTTCCTTTTCGCGCCAGGGGATTTCTTCGGAGACCAGGAAGTCGACCTTCGCCGCCGCAGGCCCGTAGCGGACTTTCTCCAGCGCCGTGCGGTACTGCTTCGGCAGGAGCGGCCCTGCTAGCTCTAGTACGCCTTTAGGCGCTAGGTCAAGCAGTACCGCACGCGCGTGCGCTAACTCGCGTACGTCGGTGACGCGCGCGTTGGTGCGTACGCGACCACCGTGTGCCTCGATGTCGGCGACAAGAGCGTCGGTGATGCGTTGCGAACCACCACGGGGAATCGGCCAGCCCGTGGTGTGCGCGAGATGGCTCAGCAGTACCGCGATGCCGCCGCCGATGAGCGAGGGCAGCTTGCCAAGCGCGTGCGCCTCTACACCCGCAATCAGCGCTGCTGCTTCCTTGCCCTTGAAGGGATTCACTGTCGCCGCGAGAGCACGCGTCGCGATGTACGCCGCCGTACGCGGAGGTGGCGGGTGTCGAAGGTCGCCGAGGAGCACTTCGGTGATCTCAGCGCTGTGCTCGATCAATGGCGTCATGAAGCGCCGCCACCGTTCCCCGTCGCTCCCTAGCCGCGCGCAGGTGCGTTCGAGATCCGCGTACGCGATCGCTGTGGTCTTCTCGTCGATCGGCTGCGCGTACGGGATTTCGGGATGACAGAGGTCGAGATCGAACTGCTTCAGAAACGGCGAGGCCGCCGCCATCGGATGGACCGCGGAGCAGATGTCATGGACAACGCCGGAATCGAACAGGTGCTTCGACCGCGCCCCGCCGCCCGGCTCGGCAGCCGCCTCGTACACCTCGACCGACAGCCCGGCCCGCGCGAGCACCACGGCCGCGGCCAGGCCGTTCGGCCCCGAGCCGACGACCGCGACGTCCAGCGTGACAGGCGGAGACACGCCCCGAGCCTACGGCTGCGACGAACCGGGCGCCCAGTGTCACTCCCGAACATCTGATCGAATATTGTCGTACCCCACGCCTACCGTGCACCCCATGCCGGTCCGCACGGGCCGCGCCTGCTGGAGAGGGGGGTCATGCCCGACCACGACACGTTGCTGGAGCGCGTGCGGAAGCTGCTGGCCAAGGCCGAGGACCCGGCCGTCACGCCCGCCGAAGCCGAGCTGTACAACACCAAAGCGGCGCAACTGATCGCGCGGCACGGGATCGACAACGCGATGCTGGCCGCGTCCGGCCAAAGCGGCGACGACATCACCGTGCTGAGGCTGCCGATCGCCAATCCGTACAGCCGGGACAAGGCCAGCCTGCTCACCAGCATCGCCTATCCGTTGCGCTGCCGGACCCTGCTGCACCGAGTCGGCCAAGGCGTCGAAGAGGTCACCGTGTTCGGCTTCCGCACCGATCTCGCGCGGGTCGAGCTGCTGTTCACCAGCCTGTTGCTGCAGGCGAGCACTCAGCTCACGCGGGTGCGCCCCGAGGAACGGGTGTTCCGCGAATCGCTGGCGGCTTATCGGCGGACGTGGCTGCACGGTTTCGCGCGTGCGGTGCACGAGCGGCTGAGCGTGGCGGAGGAGAACGCCGCGCGGACGTACTCCGATGTCGTCGGCGGGAAGTCGGCGGAACTGGTGGTGCGGGACCGGACGGCGTTGGTGCAGCAGGCTTTTGACCGCGAGTACGGCGACCTGCGCTCGGCCGCGCCACGGCGGTTGTCCGGGTCGGGGTACCGGGAGGGACATCGGGCAGGGACCCGGGCGAATCTCGACCCGGCGGCGTTGGGGAGGCGAAGGTCGGCGCTTCCGGTTCGGTGAGGTCACCGCTTCCTGGGCCGCGGTCCGCGAGCGGAACCTTCCCGGGGCGGTGATGGGGGACCGCATGATTCGCTTCGAAGACCTTGCCACCCGGCCGGACCTGCGCATCCCCGCGCTCCAGCTGGGATTCGTCGGCGGAGAGTTCCTCGGCCAAGGTCTCACCGCCGGGCTGGCCAGCTCGAAACGGATCGCCGCGCACTGGCCCGAGTTCTTCCTGGTCCTCCTCGACGGCAAGGTCCCTGTCGCGCGCGCGGCGGCGATCCCCGTCGCCTTTCCGGCCGCGGAACGGCCCGAGCTGCCCGACCACGGCTGGGACGGCGCCCTCGTCTGGGCTGCCGAAGACCACCTCGACGGCCGGGAGCCGACCACGCTGGTCGCGCTGGAGGTGTACGTCGCGGAATCCGCGCGCGGGCAAGGGATTGCCGCACAAGCGCTCGCCGAGCTGAAGAATCGGGCGCGCCGGGCCGGGCTTTCCCGGCTGGTCGTGCCGGTGCGGCCGACCGGCAAACCACCTTTGGAGTCCATTGTGGACTACCTAGGCCGGGGCACCGATCCCTGGCTGCGCAGTCACGAGCGACTCGGCGCGGAGTTCCGGAAGATCGCGCCGTTCGCGATGACCGTCACCGGCACGCTCGCACAGTGGGAGCAGTGGACCGGCGTCCGCCTCGGCGACGGACACACCGTCGTACCGGGCGGAATCGCGCCGGTGCTGGCGTCGAAGGAGCAGGATCTGGGCGTGTACGTCGAGCCGAACGTCTGGTACGAACACCCGCTCTGACCTACTGCTCCCAGCCAGGCAGCCAAACCCCGTCCCCTGGCTCCGGTCCTGTCACCAGGTGATCCCGCAGCTTCAGCACATCCGGGTGCGATGGCTCCCGCCGCCACAGCAGCGACATCGGGTACACCGGCGTCGGGTCGACCACCAAAACCCGGCGGAGGTCGTACTCGTCCGGCCAGAAGTACCGCGAGCCCGCGCCCACGAAGGTCGACAGCTCCGGGGACGTCGCGAGTTCGTCCAGCATCGTTTCGTTGCCGAAGACCGGACCGGACACGTCGATGGTCAGGTCGAACGCCTCGGACAGCTCCGCGTAGTACGCGCCCCATTCCGTGCTCGCCGACAGCCCGGGCATCCAGATCCGGTGGCCGACCAGTTTCGCGATCGGCACCGACGGCAGATCGGCGAACGGGTGGCGCGGGCCGACCAGCAGTTCGTGTGCGTCGTAGTCCACGACTCCGCTCGTCACGCCGCCCGGGAGGTCGCGCTTCGGCACCCCGCGGAACGCCGCGTCGACCGAACCAGCGGCGACCGCTGCGACAGCGGCGTCGAAGCTCAGCTCGGCACCCGTGGTCACGACTTCCAGCGCAACCTCGGGGAACGCCCGGTGGAAACCCAGCGCCAGCTGCGCCGACCTGGTTCGCCGGTTCAGCACGTCCACCCGCAGCGGGCGTTTCTCCGGACGCACCGCGGCGAGCGCGCGCTTCTCCGCGTCGAGCAGCACCCGCGCATGCGGCAGGAACGCCTCGCCATCGCTGCTCAGCCGGGCCCCGCGCGCGGTCCGGGTGAACAACCGCACCCCCAGCTCGCGCTCCAGCGCACCGACGCGTTTGGACACGGCTTGCTGCGTGATCCCCAGCTCCGCGGCCGCTTCCTGGAACTGCCCTCCGTCCACGACGGCGACGAAGGTCCGCACGAATTCCAGCTCCACGGGCCAATCCTAAGCGCTCGCGCCGCCCGCCGCGGCGATCTGCCCCAACCCCGCTACTTGTCTGAGGAGTTGTGCTACGCTCCGCCTCGATGTTCACGCGCTTCCTTCTCCTTCGCCGCCACGGCGGGGCCTGACCGGACCGGCCCCCCGCCGTGGGGCGAGCACGCGCGCCGGTCGGCTTCCGATCACCTGAAGGACCGCAGATGAACACCGTTTGGAACCGGCAGCGACCCTCCCGCATGCCATCGCACCGCTACCGCGACGTCTACGAGCGCGTCGACGTCCCCAACACCGGCCGCGCCTGGCCCGGCAACCGGATCACCCAAGCCCCGCTCTGGGTGCCGGTCGACCTGCGCGACGGCAACCAGGCGCTGGCCGAGCCGATGGACCCGGCGCGCAAACGCCGGTTCTTCGAGCTGATGATCAGCATGGGGTACAAGGAAATCGAGGTCGGCTACCCGTCCGCCTCGCAGACTGACTACGACTTCGTCCGGCTGCTGGCGGACACCGATCTGGCTCCGGACGACGTCACCATCGTCGTGTTCACCCCGGCGCGGCGCGATCTGATCGAGCGCACCGTGGAGTCCATCCGCGGCATCCGCAACGACGTCGTGATCCACCTGTACACCGCCACCGCGCCGACCTGGCGCACAGTGGTCCTCGGCCACGATCAGGCGTCGCTGAAAGAACTGATCCTCGACGGCGCCCGCGACGTTCTGCGCGCGGCCGGCGACCTGCCGAACGTCCGCTTCGAGTTCTCGCCCGAGGTCTTCAACCTCACCGAACCCGACTACGTGCTGGAGGTCTGCGACGCGGTCACCGAGACGTGGCAGGCGAGCCCGGACCGTCCGGTGATCCTGAACCTGCCGGCGACCGTCGAGATCGCGACGCCCAATGTGTACGCCGACCAGATCGAGTACATGCACCGCAACCTCGCCCGCCGTGATTCGGTGATCCTGTCCGTGCACCCGCACAACGACCGCGGCACCGGCGTCGCGTGCGCCGAACTCGCCGTGCTGGCCGGGGCCGAACGCGTCGAGGGCTGCATTTTCGGCAACGGCGAGCGCACCGGCAATGTCGACCTGGCGACACTGGCGCTCAACCTGCACGCGCAGGGCGTCGACCCGATGATCGACTTCTCGGACATCGACGAGATCCGCCGCACCGTCGAATACTGCAACCGGATCGAGGTCCACGCGCGGCATCCGTACGTCGGCGACCTCGTGCACACCGCGTTCAGCGGCGCTCATCAGGACGCGATCAAGAAGGGCTTCGCCGAACACCACGCGCGCGCCGCGGAAACCGGCGTGCCCGCGCGGGAACTCGACTGGCGCGTCCCGTACCTGCCGATCGACCCAGCCGATCTCGGTCGCGACTACGCCGCCGTGATCCGGGTGAACTCGCAGTCCGGCAAGGGCGGAATCGCCTATCTGCTGGAAAGCGAGTACGGCATCGCGCTGCCTCGTCGCCTGCAGATCGACTTCGCGCGCCGCGTCCAGGGCCACACCGACGACTCCGGCCACGAGGTGACGGCGACCGAACTGTGGCAGCTGTTCGAAGCGGCCTACCTCCAGCCGAACCCGGCAATCACGTTGTCCCGCTTCGAAAACTCGGCCGACGAACACACCAGCATCACCCTGCGGGTCGACGGAACCGAGTACACCACCACGCACACCGGAACGGGGCCGGTCGAAGCGCTCACCGCCGCACTCGGCGCGCACGGGCGGAAGGTCGACATCGTGGCGCTGCACCAGACGAGTATCGGCTCCGGCAACTCCAGCGAAGCGTTGACGCTGCTGGAATACCGCACTGACAGCGGTACACAATGGACAGCCGGGCGAGACCGTTCCGTGCTCGCGGCCAGCCTGACCGCCGTGGTGAACGCCGCCTAATCGCTGAGGCGGTGCGAGCGCAGACTGTGCTGCGCTCGCACCGCTTCAGCCTCCCCCGCGAAGAAACGCCAGCACCGCCAGCACGCGCCGGTTCCCGTCATCCGTCGGCGGAAGGTCGAGCTTCGACAGGATGCTCCCGACGTGCTTGCCCACCGCCGCGTCCGACACCACCAGCCGCCGGGCGATCGCGGCGTTGGAGCGGCCCTCGGCGATCAGCGACAGGACCTCCCGCTCCCGCGCCGACAGCCGGGCCAGCGGATCGGCCCGCCGGCGCAGCAGCTGGCGCACCACCTGCGGATCCACCGCCGTCCCGCCGTCGACGACCTGGCGCAGCGTCCCGACGAATTCCTCGACGTCGACCACCCGGTCCTTGAGCAGGTAGCCGACCCCGCGCCCCTCAGCGGAGTCGAGCAGCTCGGCCGCGTGGTGGTGTTCGACGTACTGGCTCAGCACCACCACAGCCAGCTCCGGCCGCGTGCGCCGCAGCTCGACCGCGGCGCGCAAGCCCTCGTCCGAATGTCCGGGCGGCATCCGGATGTCGGTGAGCACCAGGTCCGGATCATGCTCCCACACTGCGGCGTGCAGCCTCTCGGCATCGCCCACCGCGGCGACGACCTCGAAGCCGAACCGTTGCAGCAACCCGCACAGTCCCTCGCGCAGCAGCACCTCGTCTTCGGCGAGGACGACCCGCATCGGTTCTCCCCTCAACACGGCAGCTCCGCTCGCACGACGGTCGGCCCGCCGACCGGACTGCGCACCCACATCCGGCCGCCCAGCACGGCGACCCGGTCGCTCAACCCGGTGATCCCAGTCCCTCGTGCCGGATCAGCACCTCCCGCCCCGTTGTCCCATACCTCAATAGTAAGGACCCGACCGACAATTTTGGCGGTCACCGAGGCGCAGCTGGCCGCGGAATGTTTGGCGACATTGGTCAGCGACTCGGCCACCACGAAGTACGCGGTGGATTCCACCGACTCCGGCAACCTCGACGGCACCGCGACATCAACGGTCACCGGCACCGCGCAGCCGTCCGCGAGTTCCTCCAACGCCGCGGGCAAACCGAGTTCGGCGAGCGCCCGCGGGTGGATTCCGTTGATCAGCTCACGCAGCTCCACCATCAGCTTCTTGGCCTGATCATGCGCGTCCGACACCGCCTTCGCCGCCTCCGAATCCGGTGGCAGATCGACCTTCGCTAGCCCCAGTTGCAGGCTCAGCCCGACCAGCCGCTGCTGCGCCCCGTCGTGCAGGTCGCGTTCGATGCGCTTGCGTTCCGCGTCGAACGCCGACAGCAGCCGCGTCCGGGATTGCGACACCTCGGTCAGCTCGCCGCGCAGCTTCTCGGCCGCGCCGTCGGTGAGCAGCGAACGGGCCAACATCGCGTGCAGGCCAGCGCATCCGGACAGCAGATAGCCCGACAGTACGAGCAAGACCACACCGGCCAGCGCGTACGGAACGGCCCCGCCCGGAGTGGAAACCTCAGTGAAGCCAATGGAAATCGTGTCGTTCGCGTTCACGAGCAGCGGGCTGGCCGCCAAAACCACCGCGAACAACGCGACCATGCCCGCCACCGCGTACAGCGCGGGAATCGCGGTGCACAGCAGAACCGCGTAGCCGAGTTCGCGCCACGACGCCGGTTCGGTGTAGCGCGCCCGCATTCGGGGCCACCAGCCCGGTTCGCTGGTCGGTCCACAGGGGACAGTCACCGGATTCAGGTCGACCATGCGCAGCCGCTGCCGCTCGACCCCGGCCACCACCGCCGCCCACGCCGGGCCCGCGCCCAGGAACAGCAGCATGCCGAACACCGAGAACACCGCGACCAGCGCGAGGTTCGAGGTCTGCCCGTGCACGACCCGGTTGACCAGCACCGCGAGCGGCAGCAGGCAGAACCCGAACGGAAGCCCGAACAGCAGCGTCATCGGACCGGTGCTCAGCCCGTACAGCAACGCCCGCCACGGCCAGGAGGAAATCAGAAACGTCCGCCGCGCCAAGGCATCCAGTACGGTGCGCGGTTTCGCGTTGGGAGAGACGGTAGCCACGTGATCCAGATTAGCCAGCGTGGTACCCGGCTTCGATCGGTTTGTCCGTAGTCTCGAAGGTAGGGCTAGGCATACCCCAAACATCGCGCGTCGGCCAGCCAGCACGTCGGATGGGCAGGACCGCTTCAGCGTCCCGTCGACGACTGGCACTGGTGACTCGCCAAGTCCAGCGGCCGTAATAAAAAGGAATATGCAGCACCGACTACCGAGAGTCGCCGCGCCTGTCTACACCTAGCGCACGAGTACGACAATCGGCCTACTTCCCTGCGCCCGTTAGTGTCGATGTACCGCCTTGTCGGTTGTCATCGTCGCTTGGCTTCTGCAAGGGTCGGGACAGCTTGGCGAACCTCGTTGAACCCTTGCACTCCACCACCGTCGGACACGAGACAAACGGGGAGAAGATCATGCGGGTCATGGCGGTCATGAACTACAAAGGCGGCGTGGGGAAAACGACACTGACCGCCAACCTCGGCGCCGTGGCGGCCAGGCGCGGATTCCGCGTCCTGCTGCTCGACCTCGACCCGCAGACCAATCTGACTTTTTCTTTCTTCTCCATCGACGAGTGGCACAACCGGCTCAAAGACGGCCGCACGATCAGGAAATGGTACGACACCGAGGTGCCGGGGAAGGACATCTCCCTCGCCGACCTCATCGTCACGCCAGAACGGGTCAACAAGACCTTCCGGGACTCCGAAGGCCGGCTCGATCTGATCTCTTCCCACCTGGGCCTCATCGACATCGATCTCGAACTCGCCGCACGCCTGGGCGGAACCACCACCATCGACGGATCCAAGCGCAAGTTCCTTGACCTGCACAGCTGCCTCCGCGACGCGCTGAAGAAAGCCGACTTCCCCGGCTACGACCTCGTCCTCATCGACTGTGCGCCGAACTTCGGGCTCGTCACCAAGACCGCGATAGTCGCCAGCGACCGGATCCTCGTCCCCGCCAAAGCGGACTACCTTTCCACCCTGGGACTGGACTATCTCGTCGGCAACTGCGCCAACCTGGTAGAGCAATTCAATGACTACGTAAACCACAAGGGCGGCAACGCTGACTACCGCCCGATCCGACCGCAGTTTCTGGGCGTCGTGTTCACGATGGTCCAGATCTATTCGCAGCAAGTCACGGCGGCACAGCAAATGTACATCCAAGAGGTGCTGGAAAACTCCGAGGTGCCCGTCCTCGAGAACAAGATACGCAACAGCCCGCGCCATTTCAGCGATTCGGGAGAAGGCGGCATACCGGCGATGGTGAGGGGAAGCGGATCCGACGAGGTGACCAGGGAGTTCGATCAACTGGCCGACGAAGTCCTCGACTCGCTCGGACTGTTCTCGGACAGTCACCGGTGAACACTTTGCACACGGTCGCCGCACTGCAGGCGCGCGTGTGGGAATTTCTCGAACAGCAGGACGAACAGACTCTTCTCGCGATCACAGAGGGGCAAGCACGCTTGGCCGTCCTCCACCGCGACGGCGAGTCCCCGGAGCCACAGCCGCATACGACGGTCAGTCGCTCGCCGGCCATCTCCACGGATCCGCTGAACATCGCGAGAGAACTCGCGATGCTGGCTACCGAAGAGGAACGCCGGACGTTCCTGAACTCGACCAGACTGCCCGTAACCGATCTGCGACAGGTCGCGAAAATCGCGGGGCGAAAGAGATACAGCAAGCTCAACCATGCTGATCTCGTAACTTTGCTCGCAGGAGACAGCCCGCACCCGCCGCCGGCACGCGCCCCAGGCCCGGCAGCAGAGGCTGAACCCGCACCCTCGAACGCCAAGGCCGCAGCCATCGCCAACCATCTCCGGCACACCGAGACCGAGGAAGAGGGCGCGGACTATCTCCGTGAGCAAGGTCTGAGCAGGGAAGACCTTCTTGCCGTCGCCGCCGATCTGCAGCTCACGAGGGTAAGCAGGCTGAGCCAGACGGAACTCGTCAGAAGAGTGCTCAAACAAGCGATCGGCGCACGCCGCAAATTCGCCGGGCTACGAAAATGGTGACTTCTCATGTCCAGTGAGACTGACGACGAAAATCCCAGTAGCCGCTCGATGTACCTGATCGAAGGCCGCCGGGTCACGGTTTCAGATCTGCTCGACGCGGGCCTCCTCCAGGCAGGCGACACTCTCCGGTTCGCACGCACTCGAATCGGCGTCGCTTACGACGCGACAGTGACTGACGAAGGCCGAATCCGGCTTAGGTCAGACGGGGAAGAGTTCCGCTCTCCCTCCCGGGCCGCGATGGTCGCGGCCGGTATGCGCGCGGTTGACGGCTGGCGCGCATGGCAAGTAGTCGAACAGGACCGATTGCTGGACAGCCTTCGGCAAGAGTTTCTCGACCGCGCACTCCGTGACACGGCCAGCACGACTCAGCGGCAAGCTGAAGACGAGGACCGCCAGCACATCCACGAGCGATTGAGACAAGCGCGAGGTCGAGCCGATCGGCAAGATCCGGAACGCATCTCGGTACGGGAACTGCTGTCGTTCTGGCGCGCGACAGGACGAGGCGACCAGGTGAGCCAGATCGAAGCCGATCTGGCCAACCACGGTCTGGTGACGTCACCCAATTTCCGCGCGGTGACCCTCGACACCATGGTTTTGCTGACCATCCCGCGGGATGACGCCGAACCGTCCGACCCGGAGACACCGCACGAGGTCGACCCCTTGCCCATCACAGAAGACGACGAGGCCGGCGGCGACCTGAACGTCCGGTTGACGGTGGGGAACCTGTCACCGTTGGACGGGGTGGCGTCCGTCCGGCCCGACAGCACCTTCGAGGAAGCTGTCACCAAGATGATTCTCAACGACTTCTCCCAGCTCGCGGTCCTCAACGGACCGCACAACCTGCGCGGTGCCGTAACCTGGAGATCGATCGCGCAGGTTATGCACGAGGGGCCGGACAGGCGTTTCACTGACGCGATCGACCCGCACGTGGAAGTTGTCGCGTACGACCGCGATCTGCTCGATGTTCTTCCGATGCTGCAACAGAAAGAATTTGTCTTCGTCAGAGACGAAAGCAGAGCAGTCAAGGGCATCGTCACGACCGCGGACGTAGTGCACAGGTTTGGCGAAATGGCTACGCCGTTCCTTCAGCTGGGCGAGCTGGACCAGACCCTCCGCTGGGTGCTGCGCCGGACGTTCGACGTCGAGACTGTTCAAACACTGTGCAATCGCGTGATCACCAGCTTCGACAAGCTGACCATCGGCGACTATCAGCGGGTCCTTGAGAACAGGAACGCCTGGGAGCAGTTGGGATGGCGGCTCGATCGGTCTGCTTTCATCACAAGACTGGAGGAGATTCGGCACCTCCGCAATAAGGTAATGCACTTCCATTCCGATCCGGTGCCCGAGGATACCGTCGATAAGTTGCGGAGATTCAACACGATGCTGCATCGATTTCGCGGTTCAGCCTAGCCTGGGCATGGTCGCCGCCGGTGTCGTCACGACCCTGTGCCGCGGCGTTCGATGCTCGCGGCGTTGACTTCGAGTTAGGTTGAAGTTCTACCTTCGGCGTCGTGACCGAAACGACTGACGCCGAAGTGCGGCGCCCACCAAAGTCCTTGCTGGCGACGCTGCTCGGCGTCAGCACCATGACCATCATGGCCAGCGCCACGATCACGCCCGCGCTGCCCGGCATGCAGCAGCACTTCGCCGCCGAACCGCACGCGGAACTTCTCGTTCGGCTGGTTCTCACGCTGCCCGGGCTGGCGATCATGGTGTCCGCGCCGCTGCTGGCCAAACTGAGCGGCCGGACCGGACGCGTGCCGGTGCTGCTCGCCTGTCTGGCCCTCTACACCGTCGGCGGCGGGTCCGGTCTGCTGCTGGATTCGCTCCCCGCGTTGCTCGTCGGACGGGCCGTGCTCGGGATCGGCATCGCCGGGATCATGACGACCTCGACCGCGTTGATCGCCGACCATCACCACGCCGACGAGCACGGCCGGGTGCTCGGATTGCAAGGCGCGGCAATGGGTTTCGGCGGTGTCGTCGCCCTGCTGCTCGGCGGTTTGCTGGCCGCGGTGGACTGGCGAGGGCCGTTCGCTATTTACCTGCTGGCGATTCCGATGCTGGCCCTCGTGCTGCGATTCGTGCCGGACGCACCCGTCCAGCCAGCCGATCCGACGGACACCACCACGGCCGCGTCGCCGTGGCAGCCACGGCTGCTCGGGTTGTACGCGCTGATCTTCATCGGCGTCGTGGTCTTCTACACCGTTCCGACGCAGGCCCCGTTCTGGCTGGCCGAAGTCGGCGGCGCGGGACCGGCCGCCGCGGGAGCGTTGATCGCCGCGGTCAATCTGGTGATGACCTTGGTGGGCCTGAACTTCCGCCGGCTGCGCGCTCGGTGGTCCTTCCCGATGCTGGCGATCACGATGTTCGCCGCGTTCGCCGTCGGGCTGGTCGTGCTCGGCACCGCGGGCGCGTTGTGGACCGCCGCGCTGGGCATGGTCGTGGTCGGGCTGGGGATCGGGCTGCAGAACCCGACCGTCAACGGCTGGCTGGTCTCGACGGCCGCCCCCGGCGTGCGGACGAGGTCGTTGGGATTGCTGACGTCCGCGTTGTTCCTCGGGCAGTTCTCGTCGCCGCTGATCGCGCAGCCGGTGATCGACGCCGTCGGGATGGGGACGACGTTCGTCCTTTCCGGAGCGTTAGCCGCGGTCGTCGGCGTTGTCGTGGCGGCTATTCACTGGCGACGGGTTCCGAAACGTAAGCCGCGACTTGAGCGTGCGTAGCGAACCAGACCCCGTCGTGCGAAGCGATGTGCTCCAGCAGTTCGGTGAGAATCGCGATGCGGGAACGATGTCCGATGACGTGCGGATGCATCGTGAGCTGGAAGAGGCCGCCCTCGGCCAAAGCCAGATCGAACTCGTCGCGCCAGATCGACAACACTCCCCGCGGCGGGGTGTACGGGCGCTGCGAACCGAAGCGATCCATCACGAAGTACGGCGCATCGTCGCGGATCCATTCCACCGGAAGCTCCACGATGCCGGTCGGTTCGCCATCGGCGAGGATCTCGTAGCAGTCGTCGTCCGCCATCAGTGACGAGTCGTAGGCCAAGCCCAGTTCGCGGATGATCGGGAGAGTGGTTTCGGAAAAGTCCCAGGACGGGGTGCGGATGCCGACTGGACGCGTGCCGGTGAGCCGCTCCAGGGTGTCCGCGGCCCGGAAGGTGAGCTCACGCTCGGCTGAAGGCGGCAGTTGAGCATTGCTTTCGTGGATCCAGCCGTGCAGCGCGACCTCGTGTCCGGCGTCCACATAGGACTGCGCCTCGCCGTCGTGCAGCAACGCCGACACCGCGGGCACGAAGAACGTCGAAGGCGCCCCGAACCGCTCAAGCAGCTTCAACACCCGCGGCACGCCGACCCGCGAGCCGTACTCCCCCTGCGACAGCTTGCCCGGCAGCACGTGACCTTCGCGCAGCGCGAGCGTCTCGTGGTCCGAATCGAACGACAACGCCACGGCCACTTTCGCACCGCCCGGCCAAGATTCCGGCCGCAACGGCCGCCCGGCTCGCACGCGGTTGACGTGGTCCCGCCAGGTTTGCTCGCTCCACTGCCACGGTTCGGTCATGCTTCCTCCCCAAGACGACGCGCGTCCCCATCGTATCGCTGTGCCACGATGAGGCACATGCGCGAAGAAGAAGCCGACAAGCCGGGCGTCCGGTCGATGAACAGTGTCCTCAGCACGCTGCGCGTCTTCGAGGAAGTCGCCCAGCGGCAGCCGGTCGGCGTCTCCGAACTGGCGCGCTGCACGGAGATCCCGAAGAGCACCGTCCAGCGCGGCCTGATCACGCTTCAGCAGGCGGGATGGCTGAAAGTCGTGGACGAGGAACGCGCGCGCTGGGGTGTCGCGCCGAGGGTGCTCGCGCTCGGGTTGCGCGACTGCGGGAAGCCGGACCTCAAAGAAGTCGCCGGCCCGACCGTCAAGCGCCTCGCGGCCGGGACGAACGAGACCGTCATGCTGGCCGAGCGCGACGGCGACAGTCTCGTCGTCGTCGCCAGTCAGGACACCGACCAGATCGTGCGGGTCGTGCTGGATGTCGGCACGCGGGTGCCGATGCTCGCCACCTCCGGCGGCACGGCGATCATGGCGCTGCTCGACGAATCCGAGGTCGAGGAGCTTTTTACCCACGAACTTCCCGAGTTCGCCCAGACTCCGGCACTGGATTTCGCCGCGCTCCGTCGGGACATCGCTCAGGCCGCGAAACGCGGGTACGCGCTCAACGGGTCCTCGTCGTGGTTCCGCCCGCAGGTGTCGTCGATCGGCGCGGCCATCACGGACGCGGCCGGACAGCCCATCGCGGCGATCACGCTCGCCGTTCCCGACATGCGGTACACCCGCGCGCAGGAAAAGACCTTCGCGCCGCTGGTCGTGGCCGCGGCGGCCGAGATCAGCCGCCTGCTCGCCGCTGGCTGACCAGCAGGTGTGCCGCGATGCGGAATGAGGCGTACCGTGTAGTGGCATGAGCGAGTTCAGCGCGTCCAGCGCGGAGTTCCCGGAAACCACCCCGTTGCGCTTGCGCGACGTCACCTTCCGCAACCGCGTCTGGATGTCCCCGATGGCGCAGTACGCGGCCGGCCCGGACGGTCTGCCGGCCGAATGGCATCTGGCGCATTACGGCTCCCGCGCGATCGGCGGCGTCGGGCTGGTCATGGTCGAGGCCACCGCGATCAGCCCGGACAACCGGTGCACGCTGGCCGACCTCGGGCTCTGGAACGAGGAACAGGCACTCGCGCACCGGAAGCTGACGTCGTTCGTCTCCGGTCACGGCGCGGTTCCCGCGGTGCAGCTGAACGCCGTCGGCCGCAAGGGATCTCACCAGGTCCCGTGGGTCGGCGACGGACAGAACGGACCGGTGCCGGTCGCGGACGGCGGCTGGGAGCTGATCGCGCCGTCGGCGATCCCGTTCGGCAATCTCGCGATGCCCCGCGCGGCCACCGAGGCCGACCTTGACCAGGTCGTCGAGGACTTCGCGCACGCGACCCGGATGGCCGGGCTGGCCGGTTACCAGGCCGTCGAAATCCATGCCGGGCACGGCTATCTGCTGCACCAGTTCCTGTCCCCGCTTTCTAACCAGCGCACCGACGACTACGGCGGGAGTTCGCGGAACCGGATGCGCTTCCCGCTGCGCGTGGCCCGCGCCGTGCGGGAGGCGTTCCCCGAAGACAAGCCGGTTTTCGTCCGCATCACCGCCACCGACTGGGTCGAGGAAAGCGTCACGCCCGACGACGCCGCCGAGTTCGGCAAGGAACTGGCGGCCATCGGGATCGACCTGCTCGACGTCACCTCCGGCGTGCTCGTGCGCGATCGGGGCGCCCGGCCGCCGGACCGCGAGGGCGTGAACGTCGATTTCGCCGCCGCGCTCAAGGAATCGTCCGGGCTGGCGGTCGCGCCGGTCGGCCAGATCACCGACCTGAGCGCCGCGGGCCGGATCATCCGCGAGGGCAAGGCCGACGCGGTCCTGATGGGGCGCCCGCTGCTGCGCGATCCGTATCTCGCCTTGCGAAACCAGCCCAAAGACGCCTGGCCCGTCCGCTACCACCGCGCTTTCTGAGACCGTCGGACAAGGAAGATCACCATGAATCGCGAAACCATCCGGCCGGACGGCACGAAAATCCGTTACACCGCAACCGGTCCCGCCAACGGGCCCGCACTGACGCTCATCCACGGCTGGGGCTGCGACCGCCGGGATTTCGACACGATCATCGAGCACCTCCCGCCCGATGCCCGCGTGCTGGCCGTCGACCTCGCCGAGCACGGCGACTCGCGGTCGGATCGCGACACCTGGACCATCGAGGAATTCTCTCGCGACGTCGCCGCCGTGCTGGCCGCCGAGTCGGTCGATTCCGCCGTCGTAGCCGGGCATTCGCTCGGCGGAGCGGTCGCGGTCGAGACCGCCCGGCTGCTTCCGGACATCGTCACCCAGGTCATCGCGCTCGAAGCGTTGCACTACTTGAACTTGTTCCCCGCGCAGAGCGAGAAGGACGTCCAGGCGTTGCTGCGGCCGTTCAGGGAGGACTTCGCCGGTGCGATGCGCGGCATGGTCGAAGCTGGCTCTCCCGAAGGGACCGATCCGTCCTTAGTGGACTTGTACACCAAGAAGATGGGCTCCGTACGCCAACCCGCCGGCCTGCACTCGCTCGAAGGCTTGGCGCGCTGGGACATGGACGCGGCGCTGCGCGAAGCCACCCAGCCGGTCGCGCTGTTCGCCGTGCGCTCGATCATCGCCAAGGAGGCGATCGACCGCTACGGCGACCGGGTCCGGATCGAGCTGGTCGACCTCGGCAGCCACCACTTCCCCGTCGAATCCCCGGTGGAGACCGCCCAGCTCCTGGCGGGCGAGCTTTAGGAATTACGCCCGTCGTCCGCCATCGACCGACAGCGTGGTCCCGGTGACGTACGACGCGGCGTCCGAGCACAGCCAGACCACGGCCGCGGCGGCTTCCTCCGGCGTGGCCAGCCTGCCGAGCGGAGTGATCGCCTCCTGCCGGGCGATCATGTCGGGGTCGCCGGCCCAGTTGTCGAACCCCGGCGTCCGCGTCGGCCCCGGGCACACCGCGTTGACGCGGATGCCTTCCGCCGCGTAGTCCACCGCCGCGACCTTGGTCAGGCCGACGATCCCGTGCTTCGCCGCGACATAAGCCGGAGCGTTCGGGATCGCGTACAAGCCGCCGTTGGACGCGACGTTCACGATCGCGCCGCCCTTCAGATGCGGCAGTTCGTACTTCATGCAGAGGAAGGTCCCGGACAGATTCACCTGCACCACGCGCTCGAACTCGGCGAGTGTCAGCTGGTCGACGCGTTTATGGGACGACAAACCGGCGTTGTTCACCGCGAAGTCGAGCCCGCCGTACGCCTCGACCGTCTGCTTGACCGCGGCCTGCACCGAGGGCTCGTCACCGATGTCGACCCGGACGGCCAATGCCTCGCCACCGTCCTTCTCGATCAGCTCGACGGTCTCCGCCGCTGCGGCTTCGTCGATGTCCAGCACGGCCACCGACGCCCCGCCTCGGGCGAACTCGATCGCCGCCGCCCGGCCGATCCCGCTGCCCGCCCCGGTGACGAGCCCACGCCGCCCGCTCACGAGAGCGACTCGTGGTTCGCCCAGGCCACGCGGTACGAATGCCGCGCCTGCCACCGGTCGATCACCTCGTGCAGTTCGGGCGCGGTGAAGCTCTTCGCCAGCGTGTCGAGGTCGGCGACGGTGACCTGGACGATCGCCGTCGCGATGAGCGCCGGGATGGCGTCCTCGCCGGGGATCGGCAGGTGCCGCCGGGTCTCGACCGTCTCGGCGAAGCCCGTCGCCAGCATGGCCTGTTTGATATCGCTGAGGTACTGATCCAGCTCGGGGTCCGGAATCGGCCGGTCGAACGAAACAATCATCGTGTGCGTGATCATGCCTCAAGTTTTGCCCGCATCCCGGCTGGACGTCCAAGACCGATTCGCTATTTGACGATAACCTGGAGGCATGGCTGAGCTAGAGACGCGCGAACTCGAGTACTTCCTGGCGGTCGCCAGCGAGCTGCACTTCGGCCGGGCGGCCGTGCGGCTGTCGATCGCGCAGCCGGCGTTGTCGAAGGCGATCCAGCGCATCGAAACCCGGCTCGGCGTGCAACTGTTCGCCCGCTCCAGCCGCCACGTCGAACTGACTGCGGCCGGCGAGGCGCTGCAGGAACACGGACGGCACGCGCTCAACGCGGTCAGCGCCGCCGCCCGCAACGCCCGCCGCGCCGGGGAGAGCCACCTGCGCCTGGTGCTCAAACCGGGCGGCGACGCCGGACTGCTATCCGGAATCCTCGCCGAATACTCCCGCCATCCCGACGCCCACCAGGTCGACATCCTGTTCAGCGGCCCCGCCGACCGCACCGATTTCCTCCTCAGCGGACGCGCGGACGTCGGCCTCCTGTTCATCCCGTTCGACGACCTGACCGGGCTCGCCTACGAAACCCTGCACTTCGAGGACCGCGTCGCCATCGTCCCCGCCGCGCATCGGCTGGCCGAACGCGAATCCGTTCGACTGTCCGATTTGGACGGAGAAACGATGCCGTCGTGGAAAGGGGTGCCCGGGGTCGAGGGAACCGGACCCGAGGTGGCGGACGTGGTCCAGCTGCTGCACCTCATCTCACTGGAGCGGATGGTCGGCGTGCTGCCGCGATCGCTGGTCGACCAGGTCCCGCCGGGGGTCGTCTGCGTGCCGATCGCGGACGCTCCGCCCAGCCAGCTGGTGCTCGCCTGGAACGAGCAGGACCGGCGGCCGCAGGTGGCTTCGTTCGTGAACGCGGCGCTAGATTCGGTTCGATGAAGCTCGTTTGAAAGCCGCTAGCAGCAACACCGCCACCGCGATCGCGAACCCGATGTTGCCGAGCAGCGCGGTCGTTCGCGGAATGTCCATGTCGCGCGCATGCTGCCAGCCGACCCAGACGTAGGTGACCAGGGCACCCGCGGCGAGCGCGAGCCGATGCCGCGCGCCCCATCCGGCAGACCGGCACCACCGGAACACCAGCGCGACCGCCGCCGCGACCAGCAAACACCACCCGGCCGCGACTACCCGTTGCGAGACCCCGTCCGGCAGGAATTCCCGGCACCACACCAGACTCGTCACCCCGAACGCCGCGACCCCCACGACCGCGGGTGCGGGAGCGACGCCGTCCCGAGGCGGCACCGATCTTCTGCCCAGCCAAAATCCCAGCACGACCAACCCGGCGACGGCCGCGAACGACCACCCCAGCTGACCGGCCGAAGCGACAAACCCCGTCGATGCGATCTGCATCGCGCACAACGCCGCCGACCCGACCACGAACACCACCGCGACCACCGGCAGCCCGACCTTGCCCAGCCAAGGCTGAGTGCGGTCCCGGCAGAAGGCTTCCACGATGGCGATCGGCACGCAGATGCTCCAGACCGTGTGCATGGTCAGCACGTCCTGCAGCATCTGAACGCTCGTCCCCAGCGGCGGGACGTACGTTTCGGCGTACGCAGCCGCGATGTCGAATCCGCCGTAAGCCGGATTCCACAGCATCATGTCGATCGGCCCCTCCTCCAGCAGCGCGTATGCCGCCGCGAACGGGACGATCGCCGCCCAGCCGCGCCCGGTGCGCCGCGCGACCTCGCGGATCAGCAGCGCGCCGCCGCCGTACATGGGCGCGAACAGGAAGAGCGACCCGACGTCGGTCACCGGGGTGTTGCCCAGCAGGTACTCGCCGACCAGCGGAGCGAGGAGGAAGAGAGCGACTGCCGGCCTGATCACGCGAACCAGGTTAGGGCGGCGGAGCGGGCGAAACATCGGTCCGAGGTCGATCGCGGATAGCCGTCGGGCTAATTGCGTTCAGTCCTGCGGCTAGTGCTGTCATGCTGGTTCGCGTGGACGACATCATCGCCGAGATCGGCCCCCGGCTCCGGCTCTTCCGGCGGCAGCGGAACCGCACGCTGGAAGAACTGTCGACCGCCACCGGCATCTCCATCAGCACCCTCTCCCGCCTCGAATCCGGCCGGCGCAAGGCCACCCTCGAACTCCTGCTCCCCATCTCGCGCGCCCACCGGATCCCGCTCGACGAACTCGTCGGCACCTCCCCGCTGCAACCGGTCACCCGCAGCGACCGGACCGTCGTGCCGCTCACCCGGCAACCCGGCCGGCTGCAATCGCTCAAGATGATCTTCGACGCCACTCAATGCGAGCCCGCTCCGCGCACGCACCCCGGCCACGAGTGGTTCTATGTGCTCAGCGGCAAGGGCAGGCTCGTGCTCGGCGAGCACGACGTCGTCCTCAAGGCAGGCGAGGTCGCCGAATTCGACACCCGGATCCCGCATTGGTTCGGCAGCACCGGCGACGGACCGGTCGAAATCCTCAGCCTGTTCGGCAAGCAGGGCGAGCGCATCCGCGTCCGGGCCAAGCCGCGCTGACTGCTCCGCTTGGCAGCATAACCCCGGGCGCGCGGGAAAACCTATGCCCCCGCTGAGCTGCACTGATCGGAACACACCGTCGAAAGTCGGTGCCTGACAACAAAAATCCCGACTTAACATCCGTGTCCCGCGGACGGACACCCTTTTCCCTCCGCGCGTTTCCTTCGCCTACGACGAGGAGATGCATCGATGCGGAAACTCTTTGCCCTGCTCACTTCCGCCCTGACGGCCGCGGCTGTCGTCGCCGGCAGCCCGCCGGCCTCCGCGGCTCCGGACAGCGGCGTGGTGCCCGGGCTGACCGGTGCCGCCGCGAAGTCCGCCGCCGGAACCGCGGCGGACAAGTTCCTCCAGCTGCGCCGCGAAAAAGCCGGCCGCAGCGTCAAACCGCGGCTCGACGCGCAAGCGCACACCTTCTGGGGCCCCGAACCACAGCTGTCCAGCGGCGCGGACGGAATTCTCGTGACGCACAGTGTCGTCCCCGACCTCCGCCTCTCGAACAGCGCGGACGTCGTCTACGCCCCGACCGTCAAGCCCACCGGCCATTCCTGCATCGAAGTCGTCACCGCGTACGGACTCGACCAGGGCGGTCAGGTCTGGGCTTGGGACTGGTGCGGGACGATCGGACCGGCGAAGGTGGTCCCGCTGGACAGCTCGTTCCTGTCTAACTACACGTCCACAGTGGACGGACACCCGGCGTTCACCGTCCAGGAAGTCCAGACCGACGCGGGCGCCAACAGCTGGACGGCGTCGCTCTACAACGTGAAGACCGGCAAGTGGGACGACCTGTTCACGCAAAGCGGCAGTGACCAGAGCACCCTCAACGAGGGCTGGGACATCTTCGAGCTGTACTCGACCGTCGACCCGTCGACCGGCCAGGCGTACTACTGCTCGGACGCGAAGGGCAAGGTCTTCGAGTCCAGCCAGCTGCAGTTGCGCATCGGCGGCCAGTGGACGCCCGCGACGGAGTCGAACTCGCCGTTGCAGCCGACCGCCAACCCGAACCCCAGCGATTACAGCTGCTCGTCGCTGCAGTTCGAGGTGCCGTCGCCGAACAGCAACTGGCGCGTCACCGTCTAGGCCCCGGCCGGCAGGAGTGCGTGCCACCAGCGGTCGAACGCGGCACTGCACCCCTGCCGGTTGGCGTAGTCACCGGCCACCTTCCGGGATATCGCACCGACCCTCTCGGTGACCGCCGTGCCCGGCCGGTAACACAACCGCAGCTCCTGCCACAGCGGCGCGTCCTCGATCGCCCGCACCACGATCCCGCCCTGCCGATCCTCCCGAGTCGCCAACGCCGGCGCGACCGCCATCCCCTCGCGCACCAGGTCCAGCAAAGTAGCCAAGCACTGCGGCCGATGCGGCTGATCGAGCACAACCCCGCGCTGCCGGCAGACCTCCTGCAAGTACACCGACCACCGAGTCGTCCACGGCGGATCGTCCGCCCACGGATACGCGGCAAGCTCCTCCAGCGGTATCTCCCCGCGAGAGGCCAGCGGATGATCTTCAGCGAGAATCACGAAAACCGGCTCCCGCGCCTGCATCACTACACTCTCGACGCCGTCCGGAAAGATCCGATCCGGAAGCGGCGCAAGATAAACGAGCGCGAGATCAAGTTCGCCGTCCGCGAGCGCCGCCAACGTACGAGCCTCGTCCTGCTCCTCGTGCACCCGCACCGCGGGACACCACGGTTGATCCCGCAACCACCTCGCCAGCGAAAGATGCAAAAACCCGCTGTACCCGCCGATCCGCACCGCCTCGGCCGACTCCCGCCGCACGCCAGCCCGCTCGGTCAACGCGGACATCCCAGCCAGCACCGCGCGTGCGTCCGCGACGACGTCCTCCCCGAGCGCCGTCGGCACACAACCCGTCGGCGATCGCGCGAACAAACTCCCGCCGACCGACCTTTCGACCCGCCGCAGCAACCCGGACAACGCCGGCTGCGAAACGTGCAACGCCTTGGCCGCGCGAACGAGACTGTGCGCGTCGGCGATGGCCACGAGCGCGCGCAGATGGCGCAGTTCCAGCTCCATGACTCCTCCGGCCGCAACCCCTCGCCTGGTCACTGTAACGCCGAAGATCGTGAGGAATTACCGACGCGAGTCGGTACTCCGCCGCCGAATCACTCCCACGGCTGTCCCCCGAGAGAAGGAGAAACCCGAAACTCCAGGGGGAACCGCCGCTCAGCACCGGCGGCGAGGCTGAACGCCATGGACAACACCGCGTTCCGCAGCCTCCCCGGAGTCCCGCGATGGGCGAGGTGGTCGGCACACGCCGTCGCCCTGCTGAACGTCCCGTCCGGGCTCTGGCGGCTCGGCCTGGCCGCGGGAATCCCGTTCGGACTGGCCGAATCAGAGCTGACCGCCATGAAAACCCCCGGCTGGGGATCGCTCTACCTGGTCTTTCTCACCGTGCTGTCCGAAGGGCTCGGCTTGCTGGCCCTCGGCCTGATCCAGCAGTGGGGCGAAACCTGGCCACGCTGGATCCCGTTCGCGGGCGGCAAACCGGTCGACTCCGCCAAGGTCGTCATCGTCTCGTCGATCGGAGCCGTCGGCACCACGATCTACGGCGGGCTCTACGTGTATACGACCTTCAACGCCGAGATGGCCGGCACCGCCTGGGCGAACCCGCTGATCAACGCCGTCTACCTGCCGTTGCTGGCCTGGGGACCGCTGCTGGCCGCCGTGACGTGGCACTACCACCGCCGGACACGCAGGTCAGTACCCGTGCCCGATCAGGCACCCCTGGCCGGACTTGATTGACCTCCCCGCGGCCGAGCCCGGACGCTCGAGGCCCATATCCGCATAACCTAGGGGATTTCGTGACGGCGAAAACGTGGCTCGCAGCACCAGCGATCCTGCTGAGCGTGGCCGCGTGCGGTTCGACCGACGTGACCGGCTCAGCCGTCCCGCCCACCAGCACCGCCCCCAAGCCGTCCGGTCTGCCCGAGGCGCTCAAGGCCGCGGAGTCATTGCACGACGCCTGGGCCAAACCGGGCATCCCCCTGCCTCCGCAAGGAAAAGTCACCGTCGACGAGGTCAGCGCGACAGGAGACCAGGTCACGGTGCCCGACACCGCCGTCAAACTCGACGGCCGCACCCTCCACAGCCTCGAACTCATCGGCTCCACCGGAAACACGGGTTCGTTCAGCCTCACCTTCAAGGTCCAGAAGCACGAGGCGGCCTGGTACGTCCAAGGCTTCGACCTCAACGCCTGATCCCGGACGGAAAGCCGACTTTCGTCGGTCAAATAGGTCTGGACAACTTGATGAGTGGTCTAGACAATAGCTAGCCAGGGGTCGCATCGGACCGGAGGAACCGCAATGAAGCGTGCTCGTTTCCTCGTCGTGCTCCTGCTAGCCGCCGCCGGACTTGTCGTCGGCGCGCCGGCACAGGCGGCGAACCTGCTCGCCAACCCCGGTTTCGAAGCCGGTTCGACGTCCGGCTGGACCTGCCCGGCAGGCGCGGCCGTGAAGACGCCGGTGCACTCGGGAAGCTACGCCCTAGCCGTCACCCCCGGCGCGTCTGACCAGGGACAATGCGCCCAAACCGTGTCCGTGCGCCCGAGCACGACCTACTCGGTTTCCGCCTGGGTCCAAGGCGCACCGGTGTACCTGGGCGTCACCGGCGGCTCCTCCACTTGGACGAACGCTTCGACGTACAGCCAGCTCTCGCTGTCCTTCACCACCACCGCGACCCAGACGTCCGCCGAGCTGTACCTGCACGGCTGGTACGGCGCCGGCACCTACTACGCGGACGACGTAGCCCTAGACGGCCCCGGCGGCGACACCCCTGGTGCACCAGGCGTCCCGGGAACCCCCACCGTCGGCACCGTCACCGACACGTCGATCGCCCTAACCTGGGGCGCAGCCACAGGCACCGTCACCGGCTACCGCGTCTACGAAGACAACACCCTGCGCGCCACCGTGCCCGGAACGTCCACGACGCTTTCCGGCCTCACCGCCTGCACCTCGCACAGTTACTCGGTGACCGCCTACAACGACAAGGCCGAATCCGCCCACACCGCAGCCGTTTCCGCGACCACCAGCGGCTGCACCAGCACTGGCCTGCCCAAACACGCACTGATCGGCTACGTCCACGCAAGCTTCGCGAACGGCTCGGGATACATGAAGCTCGCCGACGTCCCGAACGCCTGGGACATCATCGACCTAGCCTTCGCCGAGCCAACGTCAGTGACCTCAGGCGACGTCCGCTTCAACCGCTGCTCGACCACCGAATGCCCCGGCGTAGAAAGCGACGCGGACTTCATCGCGGCGATCCGCGCGAAGCAGGCGCAAGGCAAGAAGGTCCTGATCTCGATCGGCGGCCAAAACGGCGAAGTCCAGCTGACGAGCACCGCCGCCCGCGACAACTTCGTCAACTCCGTCGCGGCGATCATCGACAAATACGGCTTGGACGGGCTGGACGTCGACTTCGAAAGCCAGTCGCTGTCCCTGAACTCGGGCGACACCGACTTCCACAACCCGACCACGCCGGTGATCGTCAACCTGATCTCGGCTCTGAAGACCCTGAAAGCCCGCTATGGAGCCAAGTTTGTCCTGACAATGGCCCCCGAAACCTTCTTCGTCCAGGTGGGCTACCAGTTCTACGGCGGTGCTGGCGGGGGCGACAGCCGTACCGGTGCCTACCTCCCCGTCATCTACGCGATGCGCGACGACCTGACTGTGCTGCACGTCCAGGACTACAACTCCGGCCCGGTCATGGGATTGGACAACCAGTACCACACCATGGGCGGCGCGGACTTCCTGATCGCGATGACTGACATGCTGAAGTCCGGGTTCAAGGTCGCGAACACCGGCCAGACCTTCCCCGGCCTCCGCGAAGACCAAATCGCAGTCGGCCTACCCGCGGCCGTCAGCGCAGGAAACGGCTACGTCTCGCCGCCCGAAGTCCAAACCGCCGTAACCTGCCTGGCCCACGGAACCAGCTGCGGCTCATACACCCTGCGCGGTGGCCCATCGCCTGCGTTGCGAGGGTTGATGACTTGGTCGGTGAACTGGGATCGGTATTACGGATGGGCGTTCCAGAACGCACACCGGCCATTCCTTGACGGACTCGGTTAAAGCCGACCGCGTCACGAACCAAACCTCCGCGCTCTCGGCGAGCACCAGCTTGCCATCTGTGGAACTGAGGGGGATGGAACCCCCTGACCTTTTCGATGCGAACTGGCGGAGCAAGCTCAGTATCGATGTTGTGCGCGGTCAGAGGGGCCGTTGTGGATCATGGCAGCTGTCCCCAGTCACTCCCGTTGCTGCACCTCGGTGTTGGACAGCTTGTTTGGGTTAGTTTGGCGGCCTGCCGTCCCAGTTGCCGCCAATGAAGTCATCCCGGTTGTCGGAACCGTTCCACTGCTGCTTGGGCAGATTTCCCCTGAAGTCGCATCCTGTACATACGTCTTCCCCCTGGATGTGCCCCTCGTACCAGGCGTGCACGGCTGCGTGAACAACCGCGCCACGAGCGTCAACCTCACCCGCATCATAGGCGGCCATGCTGTTCTCGATGATCATCGCCAGCACCGGGGAGTCGCTCGCGGGAAACGGCGGCGAAGGGAACCGATCAGCGTCCATGCGGACGATCCTACGTGACTCACAACACACCCGGAGCCGATTTCTGCTGATCGCCGATTGCGCGCGCAGTCCCCGCGATCTTTGCCGCGCCTTGACAAGTTCGGACGGTGCCAACCAGGAACCCCGGTCCCCTGCTACGCCAGACCGGGCATGCCACCAACACCACCCACGAGCATTCGGGCGCGAGGCGGGTTTACCGCCGGTCGAAGCCGTAAAAATCATCTCGGCAAGCAGCGAGAGGGCCACATCAGATCGCGCGCCACGTGGTCGCGCCCGATAGCTTCACACGCTATCCACACGACTGTCGGGAGCACGTTCGCCGACGGCCGCGAGAGCCCGCCGACCGTCGGCGGCTACGGCGCGATGACGGTCATCGGCCGGCCGCTGCGGAAGCCGCGGCCGTTAATTCTTCGCGCTGTGGCGCGCCGAGAACCTGGGTCCGGTACCGGTGGTGGTCGACCAGACCCCGCTGCACCTGTCCGATGAGGGCACCGGAGAGCAGACGAAGCGCACTCAGGAACTACTCGCCCGAATCGGGACGGGGGTCGCCGCCGAACTACAAGGTCTCGTCGAGCAGACCCGGGCCGCGCTCAAGAAGCTCAGGACAGCCTTCAGCGAGACTACTGCTGTACTTTGCTGCTGTACGACACGAAAAAGGCCCTTCCCGAATCCCGGGAAGGGCCTTTAATCAACTGTGGAGCTGAGGGGAATCGAACCCCTGACCTTCTCGATGCGAACGAGACGCGCTACCAACTGCGCTACAGCCCCTAGGAGCGTGAGCCCCTGTCGTTCAGTGCTTGGAAAGCTTAGCAGCGCCCTCCAGGCACCGAACAGCGGGGGTCACTCTCCGACTGCCCGGCGGTACGGGCCCGCGGTCGGCTCGGCGAGTTCCTCGAACGCGGGGTCCTCGTCGTCCAGGTCGACCACGACTGCCTGGCGGCGGATGCGGGACATCGGGGACGGCTTGCGCTCCACGATGTCGCGCGGCACCTCGGGGGCGACGACCTCGACGTCTTCCTCTTCCTCCTCGAAAGAGTCGTACGCCTCAGGAGAAGGGGCAGGAGCCGTCGTCGAGTAGCGGGCCATCCGGCGCTGGCGGATCTCGTTCTCGATGCGGACCTGACGGCGGAGGTACACGAGGTAGCCGACGAGGGCGATGTCCACCGCGGCGTGCGCCCACCAGGCGAGCGAGAGCGCGAATCCGGCGATCGCGGCCGTGACGACGGCGGCGATCAGCAGGATGACGACCACTCGCTGACGGAATGCGTACTTGGCCTTGGCCGCGATCTCCGCCGCTTCCGGGTCGAAGCCGCCTCGGCCGGGCCGGTAGCTGCGGCGTTCGCGGCGCGGCGCGGCGGCACGTTCCGCGCGCGCGGGCTGCGGGAGCGGCTCCGGCTCGGGTTCGGGCTCCTCGTCCAGGTCGGCGTCGAGTTCCGCCTCGAGTTCGGCGAGATCATCCTCCACCGAAGGATTCGCATTGTCGGACACGGCGTCGTCCTCCTGTCCCTCGTTGCGAGCACTGCCCCTTCGCACTACCCGGGCGGCCAGCGCGGAGGTTGGCGTCCGCGCGACTTGCTGGCGTTTGCGAGCCACCATGGGCACGAGAACGACGAGCCATGCCGCGGCGAGCGCGACGATGATCACCGAACTGGGCATCTCCCGTCACCTCCCCCGATCCTCTGCTGTAGTCACGCTAGCCACAACAGTCACACAGGAGGCGCAGACTCGCCGGGTTCGATCACGAAAATGCATCACCGCATTAGGTGAATCTCACAGGATGTGGTAACGCGTGATCGGTTTAGAACGCGTAGTCACCATCAGGCCAGGTCGGCGCGTCCTGAGGCCACCAGGCGGGATACCAGGCCATCGCCGGTCTCTTCTTTCGTCACGGCGAAACACAGGTGGTCACGCCATGCGCCGGCCACATCGAGGTACCGTTCGAACAGCCCTTCCTGCCGATATCCGGCCTTCGTCAGCACGCGGATGCTGGCGTTGTTCTCCGGCCGCACGGTCGCTTCCAGCCGGTGCAGGCCGGCGACATCGAAAGCGTGATCTGTCACGAGCGCGACGGCCGCGGTGGCGACGCCTCCCCGGACGATCTCGGACGACACCCAGTACCCGATCCAGGCCGACCGGAGTGCGGCGCGGATCACATTACCGACAGTGATCTGCCCGGCGAACTTTCCGTCCACCGTGATCGTGAAGGGCAGGCACTGGCCCCGGCGCGCCAGCCCGCGCAGCGCCGCCCACTGCGACGGCCACGACCAGAACGCGTTGCGGTCGGCCCACGGCCCGATCCCGGTCGGCTCCCACTCCTCGAGGTGCTCGCGGTCGCGCAGCCGGACGCGGCTCCACTCGCCGGCGTCGCGCAGCCGCACCGGGCGCACGGCGATCACGCCTGCCGGAATCCGCAGCGGGCCGAGTGTGGCGGGCCAGCCCGGGTGCCGGTTTTCGACCGAATCGGCGAGTGCGGCCACGGATCAGGCGCGCTGGGCGAGGAAGGTGACCTTGACCTGGTCGCCCGCGGCCACCTCGGTGAGATCCTCTTCGACGGTGATGAGGCAGTTGGCCTCGGCCAGCGACGCGAGCAGATGCGCGCCCGAGGTGCCGAGCGGCTGCACCAGGTACTCGCCGTTCGCTTCGTCGCGCAGCAGCTGGCCGCGCAGGTAACCGCGACGGCCCTTCGTCGAGGTGATCGACGACAACAGCCGCGCCCCGACCACCCGGCGGTGCGGGTTGCGAGTGCCGCGCGCGGTGCGGATCAGCGGCCGCACCAGCACCTCGAACACCACGAGCGCGCTCATCGGGTTGCCCGGGATGAGGAACGTCGGCACCGAGTCCGGGCCGAGCCTGCCGAAGCCCTGCACCGAACCTGGGTGCATCGCGACCCTGGTCAGGTCGATGTGCCCGAGGTCGGACAGCGCGGCATGCACCTCGTCGCCGGAAGCGCCGCCGGCTCCGCCCGCGACGACCACGATCTCGGACATCAGCAGCCGTCCTTCGACGACCTCGCGCAGCCGCTTCGGGTCGCCCGGCACGATGCCGACCCGGCTCACCTCGGCACCGGCGTCGCGCGCGGCCGCGGCCAGCGCGTACGAGTTGACGTCGTAGACCTGGCCGACCGACGGCGTGCGGTCGATGTCCACCAACTCGTCGCCGACCGACACGATCGACACCCGAGGACGCGGATAGACCAGCACCTTCGCGCGGCCGACCGCGGCCAGTAGCCCGACCTGCGCGGAGCCGATGGTGTCGCCCTTGCGCACCGCGACGTCGCCGATCTGCACGTCCTCGCCGGCCCGGCGCACGTAGCCTGCCGACGGCACGGACCGGTTCACGGTGACCTTGGCCTGGTGGCCGTCGGTGTAAGCGGTCGGGACCACGGCGTCCGCGAGCGTGGGCAGCGGCGCGCCAGTGTCGACCCGCACCGCCTGCCCCGGCTGCAACCGTCGCGGCTGACGCGAGCCAGCCGGGATTTCGCCGACGACCGGCAGCTGGACGGGCTCCTGCCCGGCGGCGCGCACGTCGACGCTCCGGACCGCGTAGCCATCCACCGCGGCCTGATCGAACCCGGGCAGCGCGTGCTCGGCGACCACTTCCTCCGCGCAGAGCAGGCCCTGCGCCTCGGAGATCGCGACACGAACCGGCCGCGGGCGCACGGCGGCGTCGAGGGTCAGCGCGATCTGCTCGTCGACCGAGCGGAAATCTCCGGATTCAGCGGATTCTTCCGTCGGGACAATCATTTCCGCCGTTTCCGCTGCGGCGACGGCCTGAACCGCCGGTTCGGTCGCCGCGACTTCTTCGGCCGGGGTGGCGGGGGTGGAATCGAGAGAGTCCGTCATGGGCGATCGTTTCCGATCCGTTCGGTCAGCCAGGTGCGCAGCGACGGCCCGTAATCCGGGTCCTCGAGCGCGAAATCGACAGCGGCGCGCAGGAATCCGCCCGGGTTGCCCAGGTCGTGCCGCCCGCCGCGGTGGACGACGATGTGCACCGGATGCCCCTCCTGGATCAGGAGCGCGACGGCGTCGGTGAGCTGCAGCTCGCCGCCCGCGCCGGGCTCGATCCGGCGCAGCGCGTCGAAAATCGCCCGGTCGAGCAGGTACCGCCCGGCCGCGGCATAGGTCGACGGCGCGTCCTCCGGCTTGGGCTTCTCGACCATGCCGTGGACCTGCTTGACGTCCGGGTCGTCGGTGTCGGTGACGTCGAAGACGCCGTACGGGGAGATCTGCTCCTTCGGGATGTCGAAGGCGCAAAGCACGCTCCCGCCGTGCTGGGCGCGGACGGCCGACATCCGGTCGAGGACCCCGGCGGGCAACACGAGGTCGTCGGGCAGGAGCACGGCGACGGCGGTGTCCTCGTCGGTCAGGTTCGGCTCGGCCTGCGCGACCGCGTGCCCGAGACCGAGCGCCTGTTCCTGGATCGCGACCTCGACGTCCAGCAGCTCCGGCCCGCGGCGGACCTTCGCCAGCAGCTCGGTCTTGCCCTTGTCCTCGAGCGTCTTCTCCAGGTCCGGCTTCGCCTCGAAATACCGGACGACGGCTTCCTTGCCCGGCGAGGTGACGATCACCAGCCGCTTCGCGCCCGCACTCGCCGCCTCGGCCGCGACGATCTCGATCCCCGGCGTGTCGACCACCGGCAGCAGCTCTTTGGGCACCGCTTTCGTGGTCGGCAGGAATCGCGTGCCGAGGCCTGCGGCAGGCACGATGGCGGTTCTGAAGGTCTGGGTGGTTGAGGCGCCCGTCATGGGCGCAAAGCCTAACCTGGTCTCATGCACGAGCCGGGCAATGAGACCCCGAGCAAGGCGGAGTGGCGGACACGAATCCTTCGAGCCCGCGCCGAACTGCCCCCCGAAGCCCACGCTCGCGAGGCAGCCGCCCTGGCGACCGCCGCATCGTCAATCCACGCGGAAACGGTGTGCGCGTACCTCCCTTTCGGCACCGAGCCCGGCCAAATCTCCCTGGTGAACGCACTGGCCGCGACCGGCGCGCGCGTCCTGCTGCCCGTCATCCCGGACACTCCCGGCCCGCTCGACTGGGCCGAGTACACCGGCCCGGATGCCCTCATCCCCGGACGCCTCCGCGGCGTCCTGGAGCCGTCCGGCCCACGTCTGGGCATCAGCGCGGCAGCCTCGGCGCAGGTGCTGCTGATCCCAGCCCTGGCCGTCGACCGCCGCGGCGCCCGCCTCGGCCGCGGAGCCGGCTACTACGACCGCACCCTGACCGCCTCGGCTGACACCGCCCGCGTGGCTGTGGTGCGCGCAGAGGAGGTCATCGACCGTCTCCCGGCCGAACCCCACGACGTGCCCATGACCGCCGTCCTGACGCCCTCCGGCCTCATCCAGCTGCCGACCGCCGCCGCGGCCTGGTGACGAACGGCCTCTGCGGGACGCCTCGCGACGAAGTGGTCAAGACCACTCGATCGGCCCGCGAGGCGTCGGTGCCGCCGCTCAGGCTGAATGACTGCCGCCCTTGCCCGCCGCCTAGTTCGGGGCCACAGCCGATGACCGCCTTCCGAACCGAGGGCCATCCGAACCGAGGGCCATCCGAACGGAGGGTTCAGCCGGTCGCGCGCCCGCGCGCACGGTCAGCCGGACACGTCGCCAACTCCGCCCAGCTCACCCGCCCCAGCATTCAGCCGCGAACCACACGAACCACCCAAACCACGCAATCGCTCACAATCCGCACCAGCAACCACGCCCGCAGCCGCCCGAAACCGGCTCACCCGAGCCGCCCACAGGCACCGCCAGGCCCCGCCGACCGGCCCGGCAACGGCCCGTCCGACCGGACCAGCCGCAGTCCAGCCACCGAGCCGCACCCGCCCAAAACGCCCTGACCAGCGCTAACCCTCCGCCGCCCCTTCCGCCGCAGCACTGTGAGCAAGGGGTAATTGCGCTGAGGGAATGCCGTCCAGCACAATTGGGTTAGCACTCTTGTAGGTCGAGTGCCAGTGCATGAAGGAGCTTCAGTGCCCACGTACCAGTACGCCTGCAAGGAATGCGACCACCGCTTCGAGGCGGTGCAGTCCTTCTCCGACCCCAGCCTGACCGTCTGCCCGCAGTGCTCCGGTCCACTGCGCAAGGTCTTCAGCTCGGTCGGTGTGGTCTTCAAGGGCAGCGGGTTCTACCGCACGGATTCGCGTGATTCGAGCAAGTCGAGCACTTCCGCGACTCCGGCCAAGACCGAGAGCGCCAAGTCCGACTCGTCGTCCACCACCTCCTCTTCGTCGACGTCTTCTTCGTCCTCGAACACATCCTCCGCCTCGGGTACGACGAAAACGGCTTCCACGCCCTCCTGACCCCCGAGTTATCCACAAGGGGCCAGTTGTCCACAGGTTCGCGAATCGGCCCTTTCGGCCGGTTCGCGACGTCCTTAACGTCGGATTCGTGCGGCATCCCGTCGCATCGGAACCGACGAGGGGACAACCGTGAACACCTTGCTCAGCCGCCTTCCCGCGCTGCCTGACGTGCGTCTGCCGCGCGGTCGGCGAGCCCGGATGCTCCGCCGGTGTCTCGCGGCGGCCTTGCTCTTGGCCGGCCTGCTCGTCCTGCTTCTTCCGCCTTCCGCGCGGGGCGCACCCGCCACCTCGACGGTGGTCTCCGCCCGCGACCTGCCCGCGGGCTCGGTCCTGCGCGCTGCCGACGTGCGGACCGTCGCGCTGCCCGACGACCTCCGCCCGTCCGGTGCACTGTCGGCGTCCGACGCCGCGGTGGGGCGGCTTCTGTCCGGCGCGGCCCGGGCCGGAGAGCCCATCACCGACGTCCGGCTCCTCGGCAACAACCTCCCCGTAACGGGTGAACCCGGTGCGGTCACGGTCGCCGTCCGGCTCGCGGACGCGGCCGTCGCCGAGCTGCTTCAGCCGGGTCAGCGCGTCGACGTCGTCGCGGGCGCGGATACCACAAATTCCGCGTCTGTGCTGGCCAGAGGGGCCACGGTGGTCACCGTCCGGCGTTCCGACGACGCCGGGAACCGCACGCTGGGCCCGCCGCAGAAGGGTCCGCTGGTACTGCTCGCGCTGTCGGCGCAGGTTGCCACGCAGGTCGCTGCTTCCTCGCTCGAACGACCGGTAACGGTTACTCTCCGCTAACCCGACCCTGTTCCGACGGGCGACGGCTGTCTTGCGACGGCCAGACGCCTGTCCCGAATCCCCTGGGAGCAGCAGTGCTGAAAGGTTTCAAGGACTTTCTGATGCGCGGCAACGTCGTCGACCTCGCGGTCGCCGTCGTAATCGGCGCCGCCTTCACCGCGATCGTCACGGCGTTCACCAACGGCCTGATCAAGCCGTTGATCAACGCGCTCGGCGGCTCGGACGCGGCGAAAGGCCTCGGCTTCAACGTCCTGCACGGCAACGACTCGACGTTCATGGACTTCGGCGGCGTGATCAACGCGGCGATCAACTTCGTGATCGTCGCCGCGATCGTCTACTTCCTGATCGTGCTGCCGATGAAGCACGTCCAGGAGCGGCGCAAGCGCGGCGAGGAGAAGGGCCCGGCCGAGCCGACGGACGTCGAGCTGCTCACCGAAATCCGCGACCTGCTGCGCGCGCAGCAGGGCAACGGCTCCTCCTCCAGCAGCAACTGAGGGAGTCAGCGATCGTGATGCGGGGGCCGGTTCTCGAGGTACCACGAATCCGGAGTGGTCTCCGGGCCCCGGCCCCGCTCATCGGACGTGGTCTCCGGCAGCACGTCGCCGAAGATCTCGTCGACCCGGCGGCGGCGCTGGGCCTCGGTCACGCGGGGACGTCGTTCTTCGTGCGGCATGGGTCCATCGTCCCACCTGTTGTTTGACAAGTGCAGAGAGACAGAGGGACGGCCGGCCGGGCTCAGACCTCTTCGAGGCCGGAGAGCTCGTCGATCACGTGCGGGACCAGCGAGGAGAGGGTCGCCATGCCGTCGCGCACAGCCGCGCGCGAACCGGCCAGGTTGACCACCAGCGTGCTGCCTGAGACGCCGGCCAGGCCGCGGGAGATCCCGGCGTCGACCGCGCCCGCGGCCAGCCCCGAGGCGCGCAGGGCTTCGCCGATGCCCGGGATCGGGCGGTCGAGAACGCCGGCGGTGGCGTCCGGCGTGCGGTCGCGCGGCGACACTCCGGTGCCGCCGACCGTGATCACCAGGTCCGCACCGCCGATCACCGCCGTGTTGAGCGCGTTGCGGATGCCCGCGGTCTCGGCCTCGACCACGACGACGCCGTCGACGATGAACCCGGCCTCCTCGAGCAGCTCGGTGACGAGCGGCCCGGAGGTGTCCTCGTGCTCCCCGTGCGCGACCCGGTCGTCCACAATCACCACGAGTGCCCGGCCCAGCCGCTGTGCGCTCCGTTCCATGCCGACACCGTATCCGGTTCCGGGCCCCCTTCGCCGCCGCGGGCCCGGTGATTTCTGACGATTCGGTGACGTGGTCCGCGCAGGCCGCGCGCGCCCCGGGGCGGGCGGCCTAACGTCGGCCAGGTGCGAGTGCTCCTCACCGGCGGCGCCGGGTTCATCGGGTCCCGGATCGCCGACCAGCTGGCCGACGACGGGGACGAGGTCGTTGTGCTGGACAACCTGCTGTCCACCGCGCACGGCTCCGCCACACCGCCCGAATACACCCGACGGCACCGCTTCCTGCGGGGTGACGTCACCGACACCGAGATCGTCGCCGAGCTGCTCGACGGCGTCGACGCGGTCTGCCACCAGGCCGCGGTGGTCGGGCACGGAGTGGATCCCTCCGACGCGCCCTCGTACGCGCTGAACAACGACTACGGCACCGCCGTGCTGCTGGCCGCGATGCACGCTGCGAAGGTGCGCAAGCTCGTGCTCGCCTCGTCGATGGTGGTCTACGGCGAGGGCCGTTACGCGTGCGCGGAACACGGTGTCGTGCCGCCGTCGCCTCGCCGGCAGTCCGATGTGGACGCCGGACGATTCGAACCCACCTGCCCGCAGTGCGATGCCGAGTTGGGCTGGCAACTCGTGCCCGAAAACGCGCCGCTGCTGCCTCGAAGCACCTACGCGGCAACAAAACTGGCGCAAGAGCATCTCGCGGGCGCCTGGGCGCGGCAGACCGGCGGCACGGTCTGGGCGTTGCGCTACCACAACGTCTACGGCCCGCGGATGCCCCAGAACACGCCGTACGCCGGGGTGGCGTCGCTGTTCCGCTCGTCGCTGGAGCGCGGAGAAGCGCCGACCGTGCTGGAGGACGGGCGGCAACAGCGGGATTTCGTGCACGTGGACGACGTAGCCCGCGCGAACGTCCTCGCGCTCCGGAACGACGGTCCGGAGGCAGACCTCACGCCGCTGAACATCTGTTCTGGACAGCCGCACAGCGTCGGGGACCTGGCCCGAGAGCTGGCGCGTGCCTGCGGCGGGCCGGAGCCGCGGATCGTCGGCGGTGCGCGGCCTGCTGACGTCCGGCACGTGGTCGCCGACCCGGCCCGAGCACGGGAGCTGCTCGGATTCCAGGCGGAAACGTCCTTCGCGGACGGCATCGCCGCGTTCGCCACCGCGGAGCTGCGCGCACCCGTCACCCGATGAGGTGAAGATCACTTTCCGGAATGAATCGGCCGTACCGGATCTTGATGCTGGGCATGCGTTCCATCGTGGTGGGGGACATCGAAATCCACGCACTGACCGACGGACGGCTGCAGCTGCCGTCGTCGTTCTTCCCGGGACTCCAGGGCAAGCGCTCGGCACCGAGCACTGTTCCCGTGGTCGTCGGTGCCTTCTTGATCCGGACGGGCAGCCGCACGGTGCTGGTCGACGCCGGTTTCGGTCCGCGTCCGACCGGCGAGCCGCATCTGCCGCAGCACTCCAAAGAGCAACTGCACCCGGTGGCCAGCGCCGTCGAAGCCGAGCACACCGGCGGCTTGCCCGCGGCGCTCGCCGAAGCCGGGGTCGCCCGCGAAGACATCGACACCGTGGTGCTGACTCATCTGCACGCCGACCACATCGGCTGGGTCGCGCCGAACGGCGAGCCGTACTTCCCGAATGCCGAAGTGCGGTACGGCGCGCCAGACTGGGCGGCGTTCGTCGAACCGGCGGGGCGACACGATCGCGGCCGCGTCGCGCTGGAAGCCCTTCGCGCTCAGGGCAAACTGCGTCCGTTGCTTGACGGCGAAACGGTCGCTCCCGGCGTCACCGTTCAGCATGCGCCCGGGCACACGCCGGGGCACTACGTGTTGGAGGTCGCGGACCAGGACCGTCGCGCCGTCCTGATCGGTGACGTCTTCCAGATTCCGGAGCAGATGGCCGATCCGACAATCGGCGCCGCGTCCGATGTCGATCCTCGGCAGGCGGAGCTGACCCGCCGTCGCTGGCTGGGCGAGGTGGTCGGCACCGGCACGATCGTCGCGGCAGCGCATTTCCCGGACGAGCCGTTCTTCCGGATCGCCGCCGATCTCACCGTGGAACCGGTCACGGCCGTCGCCGCGTCCTGACTGTCCAAAGCAGACAGTTCAGGACGCCGCCAGCGGCAACCGCACCTCGAAGCGGCATCCTGGGCCGTGGTTCTGCACGCCGATCCGTCCTCGGTGTGCCTCCACCAGGCCCTTCGCGATCGCCAGCCCCAGCCCGCCGCCGCTGGTGGTGCCGCTGCGGTCGGGGGTGCGGGCTTGTGTGCCGCGGAAGGCGACGTCGAAGACCCGGCTGATCTCGTCGTCCGGAATTCCGCCGCAGCCGTCGTCCACGGCCAGCAGCGCCTGGTCGCCGTCGATGCCGAGCTGCACGGCGACCGTGCCGTCCGGCGGAGTGTGCCGGATGGCGTTGGACACGAGGTTCCGCACGATCCGCGCCAGCTCCGGATCGCTGCCGGACACCACCGGCCACGCCGACGCGTTTTCCAGCACCCGCACGCGTTTGCGGTCCGCCACCGGTGCCTGCGCGGCGACCGCGTCGCTCACCACGTCGCGCAGCGGCACCGCCGACATGCTCAGTTCGAGTGCTCCCGCGGTGATCCGGGACAGCTCGAACAGGTCGCCGACCATGCCGGACAGCCGGGTGGTCTCTCCGCTGATGCGCTGGGCGTAGTCGGCCACCTCGGCGCGTTCGGAAACCACACCGTCAGCCAGCGCCTCCGCCATCGCCTGGATCCCGGCCAGCGGGCTGCGAAGGTCGTGACTGATCCACGCGACCAGTTCGCGACGCGACTTCTCCGCCGCGCGTTCGCGTTCCCGAGCCTCGCGTTCCCACACACTGCGCCGCGCGATGACCCGGCCCAGCACCATCGCCGCGGGCACCGCGACCAGTGCCACGAGCAGGCACACGAGCAGTTCGGTGGTCAGCGCCTCGGTGAACATGAAGCCGCTCACGCCGAGGATTCCGACCAGCATCGCGGCGATCGGAGTCAGCACGAGCGTGGTCATCGTGGTGGCCAGCGATCGGTGCCGCAGCAGGTAAAGCGCGAGCCCGCCCAAGGCCGCCACGGGCAAGGCGAACAGCAAGGCGAGCGGAAGAATGTGCAGGACGTGGACGAACATGTCCCACGCCGACTCGCCCGAGCCGATCATGGCTGGGTCCGGTCGTAGCGGTAGCCGACGCCCCACACCGTGGCGACGCGGATCGGTTTGGCCGGGTCACGTTCGATTTTCTCGCGCAGCCGTCGCACGTGGACGGTCACCGTCGACTGGTCGCCGAAGTCCCAGCCCCACACCTTCTCCAGCAGGTCAGCCCGGCTGAACGCGATACCGGGGTGGGAGAGGAAGAACGCGAGGAGGTCGAACTCGCGCGTGGTCAGCGGCAGCACCGCACCGTCCAGCGTTGCCTGGCGAGCGGTCATCTGGAGCCGGAGGTTTCCGTCCGCCAGCTCCGCCGTGGGCGGCTCGGGCCGGGGCATCCGGGCCCGGCGCAGCACGGACGCGACGCGCAGCGTGAGTTCCTTGGGGCTGAACGGTTTGGTGACGTAATCGTCGGCCCCCAGCTGCAATCCGGCGATGCGGTTTTCCTCCTCGCCCAGCGCGGTGAGCATGACGATCGGCACCTGGCTCGTCTGCCGCAGCCGACGGCACACCTCCAGGCCGTTGAGGCCGGGCATCATCACGTCGAGCACCACCAGGTCCGGCACGCGCTCGGCGAACTGGGCGAGCGCCGCCGTGCCGTCGCCGGCCAGGTCGACGGTGAAACCGGCGGTTTCGAGGTAGCGGCGGACGACGTCGCGCACCGTCTCGTCGTCGTCGACCACGAGCACGCGACCCGCTTGGTCTTCCATGCCTCACCTCACCAGTTCGTCAGCAGCAGGTGGTTGACCGCGAGCGCGACCACCGCCTGTCCGGCCAGCCACCAGCGGCGGTGGCCCGCCGGAAGCAGCGCCGTGGCCGGGATCAGCCACGCGCCGAACGGTAGCCAGATCCGTTCTACCTCAGCCTTCGACAGGCCGGACGAATCGGCGAACACGATCGTGAGCACAGCGGCGACCACGATCAGCAGCACCGGATCGCGCAGGAGCGTCCGGCGAGATGGCAGGAAGACCGCCGAAGCCACCCCGCGGCGGGCCGCCGCGACCACCGCTGGCCCGCACGCGACCGCCACCGCGGCCAGATCCGCCCACACCCAGTAGGAATAGGGCCGCACCACCGCGACGCCCTGGTAGTAGCGCTCGACTACGAGGTGGTAGCCGTCGAACCACCAGAATCCGGCGAGCGCGAACACAGCGACCACGGCCAACGCGCCGACGACAGCGCCTGCCGCAGCACGCCATTGCCTGCCGAGCACGGCAACGGCCAGCGCGACCAAGCCGAGCAGGACGAGGCCGTAGGAGAGGAAGATGCCGAATCCGACGAGAATCCCGGCGGCCAACGCGGTGGGCCAGGCGTAACCACGGCGTTCGCGGAAGCCCACCGACGCGAGGGCGAGCAGTGCGATGCCGGTGGCGGTGACGCCGGCGAAGAGACCGTCCGCGGACACGCCCAGCCAGATCGCGCCTGGGCTGAGCACGGCGAAAGGCAGCGCCGCGCGGGCTGCGTCGGGACGGCCGAGCAGGGCGATCGTCGCTGGCACTGCGACCGCGATCAGCGCGGCCACCAGCACCACCGCGGTCGACGCCCACGCACCGCTGTGGAGGCCGAGCCGGTCGAGCCAGACGAAGACGAGCGTCGCGCCTGGCGGGTGGCCGGACACGTGGGTGGTCCACGAGTTCGGCTGGAAATCGAGGATGCGCGAGGAGAATTCGCGGAGGAATCGCGGGATGTCCGTGATGCCCGGGACTTCGTGCAGGTACTCCTGCGGAGTGGTGAGCCGGCCGGTGAAGCCGCGGGTCCAGCCGTCCACCATGGCGAGCGAGAGGATCCAGGCGAGGGACGTCAGGTAGCCGGCGACCAGGGCGCGTCGCCATCGCAGCCGGGCGGCCAAGGCCGGGCCGTACAGCACGACGCCGGCGGCGATCAGGACGGCGAACACCGAGCCGGGGCCGACGTGCGGCATCCAATGCGCGAACAGCGGCGGCGCGAACGCGTAGATCACCACGCCCGAACCTGGCCGGTTGTAGTACACGCCGACCGCGGTCGCGGCGGCGATCACCACGAGGGTGACGCCGACCGTCACGAGATCAGCGCGGAACCGGGGACGGACGGGAACCGGGGGCGGCGGCTCGGCGAGCCGGGCAGCCTTCGTCGACTCGCTCATCGCCGGTCACGATAGCCCCGCGGACGGCCGTTCGGCGGATTTCCATCGGATCCGTGAGAACTCGGTAAGATCTTGCCGAACGTCAGGATTTGGTAAGCACAGCAAGGGTTCTGCACTGTCCTTTCCAGACTTACCGTACGCCTCGTGAACGAATTCGGAGTGGACGTCGTCCTCCCCTGCCTCGACGAGGCGGCCGCACTGCCCGGCGTGCTTGCGGGCCTCCCGCCGGGGTATCGCGCGATCGTCGTGGACAACGGGTCGCGCGACGGTTCCCCGGGCGTCGCGGCCGCACACGGCGCGAAAGTCGTCGACGAGCCGCGACGCGGTTACGGTGCCGCCGTCCAGACCGGGTTGGAGAACTCGACCGCTGACATCGTCTGTTTCGCGGATGCTGACGGGTCGCTCGATCTGGCCGAGTTGCCGCGACTCGTTGCCGCGGTGGTGGAGGGTGCTGATCTCGCGGTCGGACGGCGGGTGCCGGTTTCCCGGGCGGCGTGGCCTTGGCATGCCAGAGCCGGGAATGCCGTCCTCTCCCTGCTCTTGCGGTCCCGGGGGCTGCCGGTGCGGGACATCGCGCCGCTGCGGGCCGTGCGCCGCCGGGAGCTGCTGGCTCTCGCAGTCGCCGACCGGGCTTTCGGCTATCCGCTTGAACTGCTGGTGAAGGCTCAGCGAGCGGGCTGGGCGGTCCAGGAGTTCGACGTCACCTACCGGGAACGGGCGCGGGGCACGAAATCGAAGGTGTCCGGTTCGGTGCGCGGCACGCTGCGGGCAGTGCGTGACTTCGGGCGGGTGTTGGTCCGATGACGTTTTGCCTGCTTGTGGTTGCGAAAGCTCCGGTGCCGGGGTTCGCGAAGACTCGGTTGTGTCCGCCCGCGACGGCAGAACAGGCCGCGGAGATCGCCGCGTCCGCGCTGCTGGACACGTTGGACGCCGCGTTCGCCACTGACGATGCGATCACCGTGGTGGCGATGACGGGCGAGCTCGCGGCGGCAGCGCGGGGTACCGAGATCGGTCGTGCGTTGCGGAAGATGACGGTGATCGCGCAGCGGGGCTGGGATTTCGGCACCCGGCTGGCCAACGCGCACTCCGACACCGCTGCGGTGCATGCCGGTTTGCCCGTGCTGCAGATTGGCATGGACACGCCGCAGGTCTCGCCCGCGTTGTTCGCGTCGGCAATCGAGCCGGTCGTCGCCGGAACCAGCCGCGCGGTGCTGGGCGACGCTGAAGACGGCGGCTGGTGGGGGCTGGGACTTGCTGACCCGCGGCAGGCGCAAGTGCTCGCCGGAGTTCCGATGTCGCGTCCGGATACCGGGTTTCGCACCCGAGCGGCGCTGACGGGCGTTGGTCTGCACGTCGGCGAGCTGCCGATCTTGTCCGATGTGGACACCATGGAGGACGCGCTGCGGGTTGCCGCGATTCGGCCCGACGGCAGATTCGCCACCGCAGTGGACGCGGTGGGGGTGGTGGCGTGAAACTCGCGACTGGCCGGGAATTCGACCGCGGGCTTCTTGGCCATCACTGCTGGCTGGAGCTTGCGAACGGTGACCGCATCGAGCTTCCGGTCGGTCGTTGGGCGGACGGTTGCGACGCGGGCGACGCCGTGCTGCTCGACGCGTGCGAGGGGCCGACGCTCGACGTCGGTTGCGGGCCTGGCCGGCTCACTGCCGCGTTGACGCGCCGAGGTGTGGTGACCCTCGGCGTGGACAGTTCGCCGGTCGCCGTGCGGCTGACGCGACGGCGCGGGGCAAGTGCGTTGCAGCGCAACGTTTTCACGCGCTTGCCCGGCGAGGGACGATGGAATCACGTGTTGCTGGCCGACGGCAACATCGGGATCGGTGGCGATCCCGATGCGCTGCTGCGGCGAGTACGGGAGTTGCTCACGCCCGACGGCGACGTGCTGGTGGAGTTGGAGGAACCCGGCCACGGCGTGCGCCGGGATCACGTCCGGCTGCGGCCGGATCCCGCTGCCGGTAGGTGGTTCACGTGGGCGTGGGTCGGCGTCGACGCCATCGCGGAAATCGCGGTACGGACTGGGTTCCGGGTTGTGTGGACGACCAGTCGCGGGCACCGCTGGTTCGCGAAGCTGGCACGCGCATGAAGCGCGGACGGCTGGCGGCCGCGTGGCGCGGGCTCGACACTCGGGTCACCGCGGCGCAAGCCAAGATCGGCGAACAAGCTCGCGCCGTCGATCGCCGGGTCCCGAAGGCGGAGCAGTTCAAGGGCGGCGCGCACGGCGAGCGCGTAACGGCCCGAGTCGGCAGCCTGCTCGGGCTCGCGTTCCTGATCTGCTTCGTCACCGGCTTGTTGAGCCATTTGATCCAGCATCCGCCGGAGTGGTTCTTCTGGCCCAGCCGGCCGGTTTGGTTGTACCGGGTGACGCAGGGCGCGCACGTGCTGTCCGGGATCGCGGCGATTCCGTTGCTGCTGGCCAAACTGTGGAGTGTCTACCCGAAGCTGTTCGAACGGCCGCTGGTGCGTTCGGTGCCGCACGCGGTGGAGCGGTTGTCGATCCTTGTTCTCTCCGGGGCGGCGTTCTTCGAGTTGAGTTCGGGATTGCTGAACGTCGCGCAGAACTACCCGTGGAACTTCTACTTTCCGCAGGTGCACTACGCGGTGGCGTGGGTGGCGATCGGGTCGATCCTCGTGCACGTCGCGGTGAAGCTCCCGGTGATCCGGCGGGCGCTTACCCGGGAGCGTGCGCCGGTCGAGCCCCCTGGCCCGGGGTTGTCGCGGCGAGGATTCCTGACCACCACTGGGATCGCGACGGGAGTCGCCGTGGTGGCCACTGCGGGAGCGACGGTTCCCGCGCTGCGGAACATCTCCGGGTTGTCGTGGCGATCGGACAAGGGCTCGCAGAAGTTGCCGGTCAACCGTACGGCCGTGGCGGCGCAGGTAACGCGAAGCGCGCAGGATCCCGGGTGGCGGCTGTCCGTGGTGACTCCGGCGGGAACGCGGCAGTTCACGCTGGCCGAGTTGCGGGCGTTGCCGCAGACCACTGTGGACCTGCCGATCGCGTGCGTCGAGGGATGGAGCCAGATGGCGACGTGGCGCGGCATCTCGTTCCCGGACCTGCTGCGCGCGAGCGGCAGTGCGCCGGGGGTCGACGTGCGGGTGTCGTCGTTGGAGAAGACCGGCCTGTACGGCGTCAGCGTCCTGCCTGGCGAGCACACGGCCGACCCGCTCACGGTTCTGGCGCTGGAACTCAACGGCGAGGTGCTGAACCTCGACCACGGCTATCCGTGCCGGGTGATCGCCCCCAGCCGGCCGGGCGTGCTGCAGACGAAGTGGGTCGCGAAGCTGGAGGTGCAGTGAAGACCGCGCGGATTGTGCTGGCGCTGCCCGGGTTAGCGGCGCTGGCGTACGGGATCGTGTTGTTCCTCGACTACGCGGCACCGGCGTGGCCGGACAGCTTCACGACGTTGCTGTGGATCGGCGGTGGTCCGATCGTCAACGACGCGGTGTTCGCTCCGATAGCGGGGCTGGTTGGCTTGCTGCTGGCGCGAAACCTGCCGAAGCCGTGGCGGGGGCCGGTGCAAGTCGGCGCGGCGCTGACGGCGGTGCTGGGGTTCGTGGCGTTCCCGCTGCTGTGGCGTGCTTATGGCGTGCCGCCGAAACCTGGGCTGCACGACGGCAACACGTGGCTGGGGCTGGTGGCGACGCTCGCGGTGGTGTGGGGCGCGGTCCTGGTGGCGGCGATCGTCCGGATTGTCCGGGTCCGGTATCGCACGGCACGGAAAATTCGGGCCCGCGACCATAGTTGACCTGGGTTTTCTTCCGGTACCGGAATTTTCCCGCAGATTCGGCGTTTGGGACGTCAGGCGCGTGGGCACCTCACCGCACGCGGAGAGGCTCTCCGTGCCGAGTCGGAGGCGGCACGGAGAGCCTCTTCGTGTTTTCGTGCGGGAGCCGGTTTTCGGGCGCTGGTCAGTAAAACGGCCACGCGCGACCGGCACGGATGCTCCGGTCGCGCGTGGCCTGCAAAGGTTCGGCCCCAAGCGCGGATCGGGGGTCGAGCCGTGGCTGGTCTCGGCCGCGCCACGGCGGCCGAGCGATCTTAGTTGGCCGGTACCGCCTGCCCGCCGAGAGTGACCTGCACCGTGCGTCCGCCGGCGAGGGTGAAGGTCGTCTGGTCGTTCGGGGCGCGCGTGCGGATCGCGGCCACGAGGGTGTTGGCGCTGTCGATGACCCGGTCGTCGATCTTGGTCACCACGTCGCCGGACTTCAGGCCCGCCTTCTCGGCCGGGCTGCCCGGCGTGATGTCGCCGAGCTGGGCGCCGCCCTGGGGCGCGTCAGTCACCTTCGCGCCGATGAACGTCTGGGTCGCGTGCCCGGTCTTGATGATGTCCTGCGCGGTGCGGCGGGCCTGGTCGATCGGGATGGCGAAGCCGATGCCGACGTTGCCGCCCTCGCCGCCGCTGCCCTGGCCGCGGCCCGAGTTCGGGCTGTAGATGGCCGAGTTGATGCCGATGACCTGGCCGCTCATGTTCGACAGCGGGCCGCCCGAGTTGCCGGGGTTGATCGCGGCGTCGGTCTGGATCGCGTCCATCACCGTGGTCTGGTCGGTCTCGTCGCCGCCCGCCTGCACGGGACGGTGCAGCGAGCTGACGATGCCCGAGGTGACCGTGCCGGTCAGCTCGTACGGCGAGCCGATGGCCACCACCTGCTGCCCGACCCGCAGGTCGTCGGACCGGCCGAGCTCGACCGGCGTGAGGTTGCCGACGCCGGACACCTTGACCACGGCGATGTCCGTGGTCGGGTCCCGGCCGACGACCTTCGCCGCGGCCTTCTTGCCGTCCTGGAACACGGCCTGGATCTGGCCGCCGTTCGCGGCGACCTGGACGACGTGGTTGTTGGTGAGGATGTAGCCGTCGCTGCTGAGCACGAAGCCGGAGCCCTCGCCCGCCGCGGTGCGGCCGGACACCTGCAGTTCGACCACGCTCGGCGACAGCTTCTGCGCCACCGATTCGACCGAGCCGGCGGGCACGTTGCCGGTCTGCTGCGCGGGTTTCGGCGCGTCGAGCGCGCTCACCGACGAACCGGATCCGCCGGTGAGGTAGCCGACGGTCCCGCCAGCCACGCCGCCGATCACGAGCGAGATCGCGGCGACGCTCGCGAGGAGCTTGCCCGCCGAACCCTTCTTCTCGCGCTGCGCGGGAACGCCGTACACCGCGGTTCCCGGTGCGCCGTAAGGGTTGGCCGGGGATCCGGCGGGCGGAGTCTGCGTCCCGCCGGGGTACTGGCTGCCGTACGGCTGACCCGCCGCGGGCTGCTGCTGCGCGCCGGGGAACTGCCCGCTCTGGGGTGCGCCCGCTGCGCCTTGGGCCGACCACGGGTTCGGCATGCCGCCGGCCGGAGCGGCACCGGTCCCGTACGCCGTGCCGCCAGCCGGGGCGGCACCGTACTGCCCCGCGGGCGCTCCGTACGCGCCGGAAGCGTCGCCGCTCGCCGTGCCGGAGCCGGACGTCCCCGCCGAGCCCTCAGCGGCCGAACCGTACGCGGCAGTCGTGCCGGGCGTACCGGTCGCTCCCGGGGCCTGCTGACCCGCGTCGCCGCTCGCCGGATCGGCTGACGGGGAGTGGCTCGCTGGCTGAGCCGGGGGCTGCTGCCAAGTCGCCTGGCCTTCGGCGCCCGGCTGGGCACCCGGGTCCTGGCGACCCGCCGCGGAGTCGGGCGCGTGGGGGTCGTTCTCGGTCATATCCTCACCTAAGCGGCTGGGCCTGAGAGGTTCCTGAGTCGAACCTGTGTTTCGTAGATGAGTATGCCGCGAGTTCCGGTCAGCCTGCCGCGCGAAGCCGTTCCGCGATCTGTTCCGGCGTGGCGTCGTTGATCCAGACCGCCATGCCCGACTCGGATCCGGCCAGGTACTTCAGCTTGTCCTTGGCCCGCAGCACGGAGAACAGCTCCAAATGCAGCCACGACAGTTCCCGGTCCCGCCGCACCGGCGCCTGATGCCAGCCCGCGATGTAGGGCAGCGGCCGGTCGTACAGCGCGTCGCAGCGGCGCAGCACGTCGAGGTACACGCGGGAAAAGTCGTCGCGCTCGGCGTCGGTGAGCGACGGGAGGTCCGGCACCTGCCGGTGCGGCACGATCTGGATGTGCACCGGCCAGCGCGCGGCGGGCGGCACGAAAGCCGTCCAGTGCCCGCCCGCGGCGATCACGCGTTCGCCGGATTTCTGTTCCGCGGCCAGCACCTCGCCGAGCACCGGCCCGCCGTGTTCCCGCGCGACCGCCAGCATTCGCTCGGTCTTCGGCGTGACGAACGGATAGCCGTAGATCTGGCCGTGCGGATGCGAGAGCGTGACGCCGATTTCCTCGCCGCGGTTCTCGAACGGGAAGACCTGTTCCACACCAGGCGTCTGCGCGAGCGCGGCGGTGCGGTCGGCCCAGGCGTCCACCACGAGGCGCACCTGTTCCGGAGTCAGCCGGGAGAACGCGCCGTCGTGGTCGCTGGTGAAGCACACGACTTCGCAGCGGCCGAGGCCCGGCGCGGTCGGCACCAGCCCCAATCCGTCCACAGTGGACGGATCGCCGGTCGCCTGTTGCGAGAACGACGGGAACCGGTTCTCGAACACGACCACGTCGTAGTCGGCTTCGGGGATCTCGCTCGGTTTGCCCGGCCGGGTCGGGCAGAGCGGGCAAAGATCGGCAGGCGGCTTGTACGTGCGCGTCTGCCGGTGCGCCGCCATCGCGACCCACTCGCCGGTCAGCGGGTCGCGGCGGATCTCCGAGGCCGCCGCGACCGGCGGGAGGTCCCGGGTATCGGCGGCGAGCCGCTCGTGGGCGTCGGTGTGGTCGAAATAGATGATCTCCCGGCCGTCGGCCAGGTGCGCCACAGTGCGTTTCACGCTTCTTCTGCCTCGAGGTTCTCCGCCGTTTCGGCGATCATGAGTTCTCCGACCCGCTCCGCGAGGTCTTCCCGCGCGCGGTCGTCCAATCCGTCGTCGGTCACCACGACCTGTGCTTCCTCCAGGTCCGCGATCGTCGAAATGCCGACGGTGCCCCACTTCGTGTGGTCGGCGAGCACCACCAGCCGCCGTCCGGCCTCCACCAGCGCGCGGTCGGTCTCGCTTTCGGTGAGGTTCGGGGTGGTGAACCCTGGCCCCACCGCCATCCCGTGCACGCCGAGGAACACCAGGTCGAGGTGCAGCGTCCGCAGGCTCTGCACGGCGACCGGGCCGACCAGCGCGTCCGACGGAGTGCGCACACCGCCGGTGAGGACCACCGTGCGGTCCGGCTGAGCGGCGCTGCGCAGAACGTCGGCGACCTGGATCGAGTTGGTGACGATGGTGAGGCCCTCGACGCCGTCGAGCGCGTGCGCGAGCGTCCAGGTGGTGGTTCCCGCGGACAGGCCGATCGCGGTGCCCGGCTTGACGAGGGTGGCGGCCAGTTCGGCGATGGCTTCCTTCTGCGCGCGCTGACGCACCGACTTCGCCTCGAACCCGGGTTCGTCGGTGCTCTTGCCGACCAGCGACGTCGCACCGCCGTAGACCTTCTCGACCAGGCCGCGGCCCGCGAGCACGTCGAGGTCGCGGCGGACCGTCATGTCGGAAACGCCGAGCCTCGCGACGAGGTCACTGACCCGGACCGCACCGGTCCGGCGTGCTTCCTCGAGGATCACCGCCTGTCGCTGCCGCGCGAGCACCGCCACTCCCCAAGCACACCATCAACTACACAAAATCCTACACGATTCAACATCAGGTGTGCGCGACATGCAGATCGAGCGTCCCCCTGCCGGGCGACCGCCAAGCGTGGCGGCTTATTCAGGCGACCGGCGCCCCTGGTAGCCGGATGGTGAGCAGAGCCCCGCCCTCCGGCGCCCGGTTGGCGTAAACCGTGCCGCCGTGGCGTTCGGCCGCGTGCTGCACGATCGCCAGCCCGAGGCCGGATCCGGGCAGAGTGCGAGCCTCCGACGAGCGGTAAAAACGGTCGAACACCTTGGGCAAGTCCTCCTCGGCGATGCCGGGACCGGAGTCCGCGACCTCGACCACCGCAGTGCCGTCGCCGAGCGGACGCAGCGTGACCCGCACCCGCGTACCCTGCGGCGAGAATTTCACCGCGTTGTCCAGCAGGTTCAGCACCGCCCGTTCGAGCGAGCTGTTGTCGCCGGTGAGCACCCACGGCTGCAGCGAGACCTCGAACTCGATCTCGCCCGCCCGACGGCGCGCCCGGTCGAGCGCGCGCTCGACCACGTCCATCAGGTCGACGCGTTCGGCCTGCTCGCGCGGTTCGTCCTGGCGCGCCAGCTCCACGAGGTCGCCGATGAGCTGGGTGAGCTCGTCGAGTTGGCCGCGGATGTCGGCCTCGATGTCGGCGCGGTCCTCGTCCGGCAGCGACGGCGCGCCCGGACGGCTCGCCGACAGCAGCAGTTCCAGGTTGGTGCGCATGGAGGTGAGCGGGGTGCGCAACTCGTGCCCGGCGTCGGCGACGAGTTGCCGTTGCCGTCCCTGCGAGTCCGCGACCGTGCCGAGCATGATGTTGAAACTGTGCGTGAGCCGGGCGAGTTCGTCGTCGCCGCTCACCGGGATCGGACGCAGGTCGCCGGTCGCGGCCACCCGTTCCGCGGCCGACGTCAGCCGGTCGACCGGGCGCAAGCCAGCGCGCGCGACCGCCGTGCCCGCGCCCGCGGCCACCACGATTCCGGCGCCGCCGACCAGGAACAGCACCACGGACAGCTGGTTCAGCGCGCGCATCGTCGGTGCCATCGACTGCGCCAGCACGATCGCCTGCCCGTGCCCGAGCGGCACCGCGACCACCCGCATGCCAGTGGTCGCGTCGGTGCGCAGCGACTGGGACAGCACGCCGGTCGCGACGCGCATCTCGGCCGGGCCCACCGGCGGCCGGGTGCCCGGCTGCGGATAGATCAGGTCGCCGGTGAGGCCGTTGAGCTGACCGATCTGCAGGTCCGCGCTGGCCAGCAGCGCACCCGGCACCTCGCGCAGCTGGTCGGTCGGCACCTGCGGCGAGTTCGCCGCGGCCTGCGCGCGAGCGAGCAGGTTGTCGTCGAGCTGGCTCAGGAGGTTGTTGCGCACCACGAGGTACGCGCACAGGGAAACGAGCGCCACCGCACCCGCCACGCACGCGGCGGCCAGCAGCGTGACGCGGCCGCGCAGCGAGAACCGGCGGGTGCTCCACCGGGTGCCCCGCGGATCCGGGACCTCCTCCCCCGCCGGCGCGGCCTGCTCGCCCGCCGGGTTGTCGGTCACGGCGGGGTCTCGCGCAGGACGTACCCCACTCCGCGGACCGTGTGGATCAGCCTCGGTTCGCTGTCCGCCTCCGTCTTGCGGCGCAAATAGCCGACGTAGACCTCCAGCGCGTTGCCCGACGTCGGGAAGTCGTAACCCCATACTTCCTCCAGGATCCTTCCGCGGGTCAGCACGTGCTTGGGGTACGAGAGGAACAGCTCGAGCAGCGCGAACTCGGTGCGGGTGAGACTGATCTCGCGACCGCCGCGGCGGACCTCGCGAGTGCCCGGGTCCAGCGTGAGGTCGGCGAACGACAGCACCTCCGACGTCTCGCCCTGCTGCCCGTCCGGCGCGGCGCGGCGCAGCAGGGCGCGCAACCGGGCGAGCAGTTCCTCCAAGGCGAACGGCTTGGGCAGGTAGTCGTCGGCGCCAGCATCGAGGCCGGAGACCCGGTCGGAGACGGTGTCGCGCGCGGTCAGGACGAGAATCGGCAGGTCGTCGCCGGTGCTCCGGAGCCGGCGGGCCACTTCGAGCCCGTCGAGCCGCGGCATCATGACGTCGAGGACCATCGCGTCCGGCCGGTTGGCGAGGATCGTCTCCAAGGCCTGCGCACCATCGCTCGCGAGCTCCACGGTGTAGCCGTTGAACTCCAAAGACCGCCTGAGCGATTCACGGACGGCACGGTCGTCGTCCACTACGAGGATGCGCATGCCGCCAGTCTTACGCAGAGTGCTGAGACCCGCCTAAGAACACACGCAGAACACACAAAGAGCATTTCTTCGGAGTGCGGCGCGTAACAGGTGGGGCGGCGGCCGCGACCATCAGCTGACCTTGAGAACGAGGAGCGCTGATGGCCCATCGGAAACGCCTCGGCCCCGGCTGGCTGGCCGGGATCTGTGTACTCGGCGTCATCGGGATGATCGGCAACGCGTGCGGCAGCAAGGACGCCGGACCTTCCGCACCCGCCTCCGTGACGGTCCCGCTCACCACGGCTTCGACACCTGCTTACAGCCCAACTCCGTCGTCCGACCTGCCGGCTACCTCGGCCACGCCCACCTCTGCGCCGACGTACTCGCCCTCCTCTGGCGATCCCGTCGACACCGGAACCGGGTCAGGCGTCACCGGCGCACCTCTGCCCGACGACTCAGGCGGCAGCGTGCATGTGCCGCACATTCCGCACCCGCACGTACGCACCTGCGTCGGCGGGAAGCACATCCATCTCTGCAGCTGACCTCACAGCGAACGCTCCTCCGGCGGCCGCGCGACCGGAGCGTTCCAGTGTCGCCAGAGCGTGAGCACCCGGATCGCGACCACGACCACCGCGGAGAAGGTCGTGACCGCGCCGGCCGGGAGGTCGAGCGCGTGCCCCGCCCAGACGCAGACCGCGCCGGTCAGCGCGGCCATCGCGTAGATCTCCTTGCGCAGCACGAGGGGAATCTCCCGCAGCAGCAGGTCGCGGACCGCGCCGCCGCCGATGCCGCTGGTCATGCCGATCAGGCAGGCGGCGTACCCGGTGGCGCCCGCGTTGAGCGCCAGCGTCGTCCCGGCCGTGGCGAACACGCCGAGCCCGACCGCGTCCGCCAGCAGCACCGCGTGCCGCAGCCGGGCGACCTGCGGATGGAAGGCGAACACGATCAGCGCCGTCGCCGCGCAGACGGCCAGGTACGGCCAGTTGCGCAGGGACGTCGGCGGATGGATGCCGAGCAGCACGTCGCGGATGATGCCGCCGCCGAGCGCCGTGGTCAGCCCGACCACGACGACCCCGAACACGTCCAGCCGCGCCCGGACCGCGGCCAGCGCCCCGGACGCCGCGAACGCCACCAGCCCGAGGAACTCGAGCGCGGTCAGCAGCATGTGCTGGTTCTACTGGTCGAGGAGCCCGCCGCGGTAGGCCAGGAGCGCGGCCTGCACCCGGTTGGCCGCGCCGATCTTCGACAGGACGGCCGAGACGTATCCCTTCACCGTCGCCTCGGACAGATGCAGCCGCCCGCCGATCTCGGCGTTCGACAACCCCTGCCCGATCAACGCGACGACCTCTCGTTCGCGCTCGGACAGCGAGGCCAGCAGCTTGCGCGCCGGCTGCGCGGCCCGCTGCTCGTCGCGGTGGCTCTGCACCATGCGCACGGCCACGCCCGGGTCGAGGACAGCCCCGCCCTTGGCCAGGTCGCGCACCGCGCGCAGCAGCGCCGCCGGGTCGATGTCCTTCAGCAGGAAGCCGTTGGCACCGAGCCGCAGCGCGAGGCTGACGTACTCGTCGATGTCGAAGGTGGTGAGCATGGCGACGGTCGGCGGATCGGGCAGCGCGAGAATGGCCCGAAGCGCGCGAATGCCGTCGTCAGGGGCGCGCATCTTGATGTCGAGCAGCGCGACGTCAGGGTGATAGCGACGGGCGACCTCGACCGCCGATCTGCCGTCGCTTGCCTCGCCCACGATCTCGATGTCCGACGCCCCGGACATCATGGCGCGCAGCCCCGACCGAACTAGTTCCTCGTCGTCGGCGAACATGAGCTTGATCAACGAAGCCCTCCGGCAAACCGTGGGTTGGAGGCGGCTCCCCGCACCCGTTACGGAAGATTACCTACTGTTGTTCACGGTTTCGAAACCAGACACGACCAGGTGACTCGACTGGTCCACCGGAGCGGCCGAGACCAGGAGTCAGCCCCGTTGCAGCTCACCCATCTGAGTGAGTTCATGAGGTGGGTCTCACCGGGTTGCGTAACCGATCCAGAAGGAACGGATGTTCATCGGCCGCACACCCGCGGCCGGTACGCCGCGCCTGCGGCCGCCACCGTTGATGGCCCCCGAGGCCGTACTACAGCCGGAAGGGCTCGTTGGCTCAGTGCCGACAAATCGCCGTGCCGGTTGCGGAGAGTGTCGCTGAGATGAAGAAAATGCGCCCAGAGTGACAACACGCGGGGTGCGCACCGGACGCCTGAGGGCCGGGGTTCATTCCTCCCCGTCATGAGCCGGGCACTCCGCCTCGCCGACAGAGCCGCCTACGACTCCTTCGCGTGAAACCGATCTTCGCCCGCAGAAATCCCCGACGATCCAGCGTCACCCCGATGGATCACGCCGAGGCTCAGACTTGAGTGCTAGCGTGAAATCGCGCGAATGCTTTCATTTGGGGAGGAATGATGCAGAAAATCTCGCAAGCAATAATAACTGCCGGAATATCATCATTACTATTGAGCGGATTTTCAACGCCAGCACACGCGGGCACTCAAGATGTATCCGGTCGGTATACTCAGGCAATAATCTCCAACCCTGCCGGAGGACCGCTAGCCGAGCACGAACAGGAGACCAGATCCTACTGGACTCCTGACAGAATGAGACACGCCGCACCGGCCGACCAGAACGAACACCAGCGGACACCCGTCGATCCAGCTCCAGCGATTGAACCGTCGCTCGACGTCGCGGCACCTCTGTCACCCAACGAACATAGTTCCGAAATTCGGAACATCTATATCACGCGCACAGCAGGAAAAGTTTTCTTCCACAACCCCGGAGACGGAAAGGACTACGTCTGCTCCGGGAGCATCGTCAACAGTCCGGCCAAGAACATGGTGGTCACCGCCGGACACTGTGCGTACGAAGACAAGAAGTGGATGGAAAAGTTCACCTTTGTGCCGGGTTACCACAACGGAGACAGCCCGTACGGCCGGTTTGTCTCCTACAATCTCGGCACCCTCAAAGGATGGTCCGACGGAAACTCCTGGGGATACGACACCGCCATCGCCGTCGTAGGGAAAAATTCCGAAGGACGCACCCTCGTCGACGCAGTCGGGAATTTCGCGAACGGGCTGCAGGTCGGCGGCCCCTACGAACGCGATGTGACGATCATCGGCTACCCGGCCGACAAGGACGGCGGGCGAGAGCAGTACAACTGCCAGGGGAAAACCGCCAAGGCAAGCGTTTTCTTCCCTAACCAAGTGACGATCGGGTGCGCCCTCGGCGGAGGTTCGTCCGGCGGCCCGTGGCTTGTCGACTACCAGGACAAGCCGGACGGCACCGGCGTTGGCCTGGTGCACGGCGACACCAGCAACGGAGATATTTTCCATAACCTCCGTTCGCCCTATTTCACCGACGCCGGTCAAGGAAACCTTTACCGAAAGTTGGCCAACGGGTAGCGTCCAGGCGCGGAGGCGGACGGCTTCTCTGCAGTGTCCGTCTTCGCGGTTGCCCGGCCAGAGGGAGCTCGCATGCGCCGTCCACGCCAGATTCTTGTGTGCTCGACGGCTTTGGCGCTGTTGTCGGGCTGTTCCAGCACACAGCCGCAACCCAGCAAAACGGTGACTCAGCCTGCGTCAGCGACTGGCACGGTTCCCGAAAGCCCGTCGTTCACCGACCCGCAGCCCGCCGGGCCGGCGATGGCGTTTCCGCCGGCATTGCTCATTCTCGGAGCGGTTGCGCTTGCACTCGGCGCAGTCGGGCTTTTCCTTGTACTCACCGAAAACGGGACCCCTCGCATGGTCGGCGCCATACTGCTCGGCGGCTGCGGCGGGATCATTCTCGCCGCGGCCGTCGCGCTGATCGTCCCGAGCTGATCGTCAGCGCACCGCGGGCGAAGTGCGCAGCAACCATGCCGCCAGGTTATCGACGGATAGCGAACCAGTCTTGGACGCCGGTTACGCGACGTGGCAACACTTGAGGCATGGTCACCCCACCTCTTCGCCTCCCCGGTTCCGATAGTCGTCGAGCAGCAGCTTCGTAGTCAGCTCGATATGGTCCCGCAGGGCCTCGACCGTGCCGGGAGCGTCTCGTTCGATCGCGCGTTCGCAGATCAGCCGGTGTTCCGCGACGACGTCCCGGTGACTGTCCTCGCTCGAGGTGCGGGCCCAGCATCGGTAGACCTCGGCGGATTCGCGCAGTTGCGTCGCCACCGCGCGCAGGTGCTGGTTGGGGCAGCCTTCCAGCAGGACCTGATGAAACCGGGCGTGCGCGGTCAGCCATCGCTCGTTGATCGCGTCTGACTCGTCGGCGAACGTGGTGCGGGCGAGATTGTGGTGCGCCGCGAGCAGGTCCGATTCCCATTCGATGCTGCCCTGCGCGAGGGATTCGCGGACCACGTGCGTCTCGACGACCACGCGCGCCTCGGTCAGGTCTTGCAGGGTGTCCGGGGAGACGTCGATGACCCGGAAACCTTGCTGTGGCGCGAAAGTCGCGAGTCCCTGGCCCACGAGACGCGGAAGTGCTTCACGCAGGACGCCGCTGCTGGCGTCGTAGTCCCCTTTGAGCGCTTCCACGCGCAGCCGCGATCCCGGCGCATGCCGGCCGTTGAGGATGTCGGCGCGAAGACGCAGGTAGACGTCCTCGACGCGGGTCGTGCTGCGAGCGCCAGTCATGTCGAAGATCGTACCCGATTCCGCATTCACCCAAGAATCTCGAGATTTAGTTGACTTATCGAGATTCCCAGGTGTTCACTGGCCGGGACGCAGGCGGAAGGACGCGGAGCATGAAGACGACGACACGGGCGGGCCGGATGTGCCTGGTGCTCGACGACAAGGTGATCGACGTCGAGGGCGCGAGCGGCGGGCGGTTTCCGGCCGATCCGCTCGCGGTTTTCGAGCGCTGGACCGAGTTCGCGGAGTGGGGGCGAGCGACGACGGACGGGCCGGCCGCGTCCGAGGGCCGCGCGGGGAGTCCCTCGCCGAAGCCGCGGCAGATCTTCGCGATCGGGTTGAACTACCGCGAGCACGCGCGGGAAGCGGGGCTCGCGCTGCCGGAGTCACCCGCGACTTTCACGAAGTTCGCCACCTCCCTCACCGGGCCGGACACCCAGCTGCGGCTGCCCAGCGAGTTCGTCGACTGGGAAGCGGAGCTCGTGGTGGTGATCGGCCGCCGGGCCGAGAAAACCGCGGCCGAGGACGCCTGGCTGCACGTGGCCGGATTGACTGTGGGGCAAGACTTTTCCGAGCGGGTCGTGCAGGCGGCGGGGCCGGTACCGCAGTTTTCGCTCGGCAAGTCTTTCCCGGGATTCGCGCCGACGGGGCCGGCGCTGGTGACCGCGGACGAGTTCGCCGACCCCGACGACCTCGCGATCGAATGCCTGGTCAACGGCGAGACCGTGCAGAAGGCGCGCACGTCGTCGATGGTCTTCTCGGTCGCCGAGCTGATTGCCCGGCTGTCGGCGTTATGCCCGCTGCTGCCCGGGGACCTGATCTTCACTGGCACGCCCTCGGGCGTCGGGCATTCCCGGTCCCCGCAGCGCTACCTGCGGGCTGGCGACGAAGTGGTCACGCGGATCGAGGGCATCGGACAGCTCCGGCAAATCTGCGTCGCCGGGTGAAAGGGGTAATTCCATGGCACTGCACAGATTGAAGTCGCTGACCATCGGTGTCCCCGACGTCGCGGGCACCGCCGGCTATTACGACGACTTCGGGCTCACGCAGCTCGCACCAGGCCGGTTCGCCACGGTCGAGGGCGGGGAGCAGTTCGTCCTCAAGCACTCGCGAGTCCGCCGTCTGCTCGGGATGACCGTCGCGGTCGACGATGCTGACGACCTCGGCCGGATCGCCGCGAACCTAGACCGGCTGGGCATCCCGGTACAGCGCGACGCGAACACGCTGCGCGCGCGGGAACCCATCGCGGACATCGCCGTCGAAGCGGTCATCGCGCCTCGGCTGGTGCGCGTATCCGTACCGGCGACCCTGTACAACGGGCCGGGCCGGCTGGACCGTGCCGACACCCGGGCACCGGTTCTGTCCCGGACCGAGGCGGTGCGGCCGCTCGCACTGGGGCACGTCGTGATCGGCACTGTCGAGCAGGAATCGACCCAGCGGTTCTTCACCGAGGGAATCGGGTTCAAGGTCAGCGACGTGGTCCCCGGCCGCGCGGCATTCCTGCGGTGCTCCACCGACCACCACAACCTATTGGTACAGCAGGCTCCGCTCAATTTCTTGCACCACACCTCCTGGCAGGTGTCCGATGTGGACGATGTCGGGCGTGGTGCGATGAGCATGCTCGCCGAGCATCCGGAACGCCACGTCTGGGGACTGGGCCGCCACCACATCGGGTCGAATTTCTTCTGGTATCTCAAGGATCCCGCCGGGAACTTCGCCGAGTACTACTCCGACATGGACGCCATCGTCGACGACCAGCTCTGGACGCCGCGTTCGTTCGAGGGCCTCCAGTCGCTCTACGAATGGGGTCCGCCGCCTCCGCCGTCGTTCATCAATCCGGAAGATCTCGCGGCGCACATGACCGGCGCGCACGCAGAAGGCAGTTGAGCACATCGCCGAAGGAAGGCAAAGACCTTGCGTTACATCGCTATGGAGGAAGCGTTCGCGCTCCCCGAACTGCAGGCCGGTTACCCCGTGCCCAAGACGGAAACCGCCACGAGGTGGGTCGAGGACTGGGGAAAACGGTTGTGCGACTACACGACCTACCGGCTGCCGGAAATGGACGAGCACGGCATCGACGTCCAGGTGCTTTCCCTGACCGCACCCGGCATCCAGGGCCTGACCGACGCCGCACAGGCAGTCAACGACGCCCGGATCGCCAATGACCACCTAGCCGAGGTGATCGCCGCCCATCCGGATCGGTTCCGCGGGCTGGCGGCCTTGCCGCTCCAGGATCCCGAGGCGGCGGTGGCGGAACTCCGCCGAGCCGTCGGCACGCTGGGGCTCAGCGGCGTACTCGTCAACGACCACACCAACGGCGTCTACCTCGACGACCAGCGCTACGAGCCAGTGTGGGCGGCGCTCGAAGAGTCGCGGGTGCCCCTCTACCTCCACCCAGGCGCTCCCCCGGCCGAGCCGTGGCAGGTGCTCGAGGGACGGCCGGAACTGCGGGGTCCATTGTGGAGCTGGGCGGCGGAGACCAGCGGGCACGCGCTCCGGCTGATTTTCGGCGGCGTCTTCGATCGGCATCCCGGGGCCACGCTCATTCTCGGCCACCTCGGCGAGTTCCTGCCGTTTCAGCTCGCGCGGCTTGACTCGCGCTACGACCGGCAGGAACACCGGACCCTCGCGCGGAAACCGTCGGAATACTTCGGCGACAACATCCTGATCACCACCAGCGGTGTGTGTTCCCCGGCCGCGCTCGCCGGCGCGATTCTGGCCGTCGGCGCGGACGCGATCCTGTTCGCCGTCGACTATCCCTTCGAGGACACCGCCGAGGCCGTCCAGTTCCTTGAACAAGCGCCGATCAGCAACCGGGATCGCGAGAAGATCAGCCACGGCAACGCCGAGCGAGTGCTGCGCCTGCCGACAGCGACGGCACGCACGTGAGGACGATGCCGTGGCGAGCCATCGCGATCGGGCTGGCCGTCATGACGCTGGAAGGGTACGACCTCGTCGCTTTCGGTGCGACGACGCCACTGTTGCTCCGGCACCAGCCGTGGCATCTTTCCCTCCCCGAATTGGGCACGTTGGGCAGCCTCACCCCGGTGGGCATGCTTTTCGGCGCTCTGCTGGTCGGTCCGCTCACCGACCGGTACGGACGCCGCCGGACGACCTTGCTCAGCATCGCGGTCGTGTCGCTGGGCATGTTCGCCTGCGCGTTCGCGCCCAATCCGGAACTGTTCGGCGCCAGCAGGCTTGTCGTCGGGCTCGGGGTCGGCGCGGTCTACCCCGCGATGGGGCCGCTGATCTTCGAACTGGCGCCGCCGAAGCGGAAGAACCTCAGCTCGGCGATCGTCCAATGTGGAGTCACGGTGGGCGGATCGCTGGCGGCCGTCGTGGCCGGGTCTTTCCTGCAGGGAGACAACTTCCGGCCGGAGTACGTGGTCGGCGGCGCGGTCGGGCTGCTGTTGCTGCCGATGACTTACCGCTGGCTTCCCGAATCGCCGGTATATCGGCGAGAGCCGACCGGGGCACGCGGCTTGCGCGTTGTGCTGCGGCAGCCGTACACGGGAACGACAGCGCTGTTCTGCGTGATGGTGATCTGTTCGTTCTTGCTCATCTTCGGGATCAACACCTGGCTGCCGCAATTGATGCAAGCCGCACGGTATCCGCTGGATTCCTCGCTGATGTTCCTTACCCTGCTCAATGTCGGCGCGACCGTGGGAGGTCTCGCGATCGCGGTGCTGGCCGACCGGGCGGGGTCGAGAATTCCCATCATCGCTTGTTTCGTCGTCGCCGCGGGTGCGATGGCCGCCTTGAGCATCCGGTCGCCGTTGGTGGTGCTCGCCGTGATCGTGTTGATCGGCGGCGCGGGCGCGTTCGGCGTGCAGGGATTGATCAACGTCTACATCGCCCGCACTTATCCGGCGCACGCCAGGGCCAGCGCGATCGGTGTCGCGTTGGGAATCGGCCGGATCGGCGCGATCGCCGGTCCGGTGCTTGGCGGCTGGGTTCTTGCCGCCGGCCTCGCTCCACAGTGGAATTTCCTTCTTTTCGCGGTGCCGGCGATCCTCGGGGCGCTCCTCACCGTCGCCCTTGGAGGTTTCCGCCGCACCGCGGAAGCCCGCACATCTCAGCCGGTCGAAGAACCGGCTTGAGCGGAGGAACAGTCATGGACACGTACGACATCGCCGTCGTGGGCTGCGGTCCGGTCGGCTTGACCCTCGCGCGATTGCTCAGCGCGAAAGGGCTCCGGGTCGCCGCGATCGATCCGAACCGGATCGTCTGCCACCATCCGCGAGCGACCCATCTCGACGACGAATCGATGCGCACCCTGCAAACGCTCGACGCGGCCGATCTGGAGCGACGATTCCTGCGGCAGGCCGGATGGACGCTGCAACTGCCGGACGGAACGCCCTTCCTCGAATTCGCCCACGCGCGAGACGAATCCGGACAAGGCTGGCGTACGGATTACCAGTTCCACCAACCCGATTTCGAATCCCGGCTGCGCGGTTTGCTCGCGAGCGACCCGAACGTCGACCTGTGGTTCGGCTGGTCCGTCACCGAGATCTCCCAGGACGCCGACGCGGTGCACCTCACGGTGACCGACCGGAACCAGGTCAAGACGGTGAAAGCGGCCTACGCCGTCGGATCGGACGGAGCCAATTCGTTCGTCCGGCGCCTGATGGGTTCCGAAGTCGAAGATCTGGAGGGGACGCAACGCTCCCTCATCGTCGACATCCATCCGTTCGAGCATCCTCCGGCACTGCCCGCGGACTCCGGATTCATTCTGTGCCAGGGAAAGCGGCCGATTACCTACGTGCCGATCTTTCCCCCGATGCTGCGGTTCGAATTCATGCTCCTCGACGGAGACGACGCCGCCGCGCTCGAACGCCCGCAAGCGGTATACGACGCGCTCAGCCGTTGGATCGAACCGGGCAGTTATCGCATCATGCGAGCCGACACGTACGAATGGCACGCGCGGCTCGTGCACGGCTGGCGTTCGGGAAGGCTGTTCCTCGCCGGCGATGCTGCGCACGAGATGCCGCCGATGCTCGGGCAGGGCATGTGTTCCGGGCTCCGCGACGCGGCGAACCTCGCCTGGAAGCTCGCCGCGGTCGTCCAGGGCGTCGGCCCCGACAGCCTGCTCGACACCTACGAAAGCGAGCGCGCCCCGCACGTTCGCCCCTATATCGCCGAATCCGCCCGGCAGGCCAACCTGATCGAGTCCTTCGGCATCGGCGACACCCATCCGGAGCTGGGAGAACCCCAGACTCTCGAACCGCTCAGGCCGCCGCTCGGTCCTGGGCTGAGCGGGGAGCCCGGTCGGCTCAGCCCGCAGCCCCGAGCCGCCGACGGCACGCGACTCGACGACGTCACCGGATACAACTTCGTCGTCGTGGGCAAGCAGGCCGTGTCGGCGGAGATCGCGGAGTTGTGGCGGCAGCTTGACGTCGCGGTGGTCGCTGACGCTGGTCCGGCGGTCGAGGCGTGGTTGGCCGCGAATTCGGCCGCTGCGGCCATCATCCGCCCGGACCGGTACGCCTTCGCGCTCGCCGCCGACACGGCGGAACTGGAGACGGCGACTAAGGAACTCGCGCGGCAAATGGCGGTGCGCGCATGAAGCCGTACGGAACCGGGATGATCTGGGGCGAGGGACCTCGCTGGCACCAAGGCGCGCTGTGGCTGTCGGACACCCAGGGCAGTCAACTGTGGACGGACCACGGCGGAAGCTGGAGTGCCACGAAGCTCGACTCGCCGTCCAACGGGCTGTGGTTCTTGCCCGACGGCAGGCTCGTCGCGGCGATGATGCACGAGAAGCGCATCGGCGTCTGGGACGGCGGGCAGTTCGCCACCTACGCGGACCTCGGCGCGGTGGCCACCGGTCCGCTCGGCGATCTTGTCGGTGACGAACAGGGCAATCTCTACGTCGACGACGTCGGTGAACCACCACGGCCAGGCCGCCTGGTCCGGGTCGCCATCGACGGCTCGGCCACCGTTGCCGCCGAGAACCTCGACTTCCCCAACGGCCTCGCCTTCCTCGACGGCGGACGCACCCTGATCGTCGCCGAAACCGCTGCCCAACGGCTGACCGCCTTCACCGTCAGCGCGGACGGCACACTGACCGATCGGCGTCCTTATGCCGACCTTGCCGAATTGGTCGATCCCGACGCTCGTCCGGACGGAATCTGGCCGGGGCCGGAGGGAATCTGGGTCGCGACCACCACCGGCCACGCGGTCGTGTTGGTCCGGGACAACACAGTGCGCGAGACGATCAAAACCGGCGCGGCGTTCCCGATCGCGTGCTGCACCGACGGCGGGAACCGGCTGTTCGTCACCCTCGCCGACACCGGCGGACGGCCGCTGTTCGAAGCCCTCGCGGCCAAGGCAGTGCAGACTACGGCCGCGGAATGGGAGATTGAATGAGCGGCTGGGTCCCGGTGGAGGAAGCGCAGATCACCGATTTCGCCCGGTACGCCTCGGCCCGCGCCGGCCGCGACCTGACCGGCGAATACCGGACGTTGTGGGAATGGTCGGTGCGGGATCTCGACGGTTTCTGGTCCGCGGTGTGGGACTACTTTGGACTCCCGGCGCGTCCGGAGGGACAACCGGCGCTGGCGACCGAGGCGATGCCGGGCAGCGTCTGGTTTCCGGGGAGCACGCTGAACTATGCGGCCGAGGTGTTCCGGGGCCGCGACGAGGCCGCCACTGCCGTGCTCGCGGTGACCGAGGACGGCGCTCCGGTTGAGCTGAGCTGGGGTGAATTGCGTCGGCAAGTCGGGTCGGTCGCGGCTGCGCTGGCCGAACTGGGCGTGTCGTCCGGCGACCGGGTCGTGGGGTATCTGCCTAATTCGGCGGAGGCGATCGTGGCGTTTCTGGCCACCGCGAGCCTCGGGGCGGTCTGGGCTGCCTGCGGGCTGGACTACGTCGGATCGGCCGCGGAGGCGCGCTTCGCCCAACTCTCGCCGACTGTGTTGATCACCGCGACCCGGTCGCGACACGGCGGCCGGGTGGTCGAGCGCGCTGCCGATGTGGCAGCTCTACGAGCCGGACTGTCCACGTTGGTCGCTACCGTGGTGATCGACCCGGAATCGTTACCCGGAGCGATTCCCTGGTCCTCGATCATTGATGGCGATGCCGCGCTGGCACCCATTCCGGTTCCCTTCGAGCATCCACTGTGGATCTTGTTCTCCTCGGGGACCACTGGCCGTCCTAAAGGGATAGTGCATGGACACGGCGGTGTTGTCCTTGAGCAGTTGAAGCATTCCGCGTTCCACCAAGACCTGCGTGCCGGTGATCGAATCCTCTGGTACACCACGCCCAGCTGGATGCTGTGGAACTCGCTTGTCGGCGCTCTGCTGGTCGGAGCGACCGCGGTTTGTTACGACGGCAGTCCCGCGTCCGGCCGCCCGGATGCGTTGTGGGAGTTGGCCGCCCGCTTGCGAGTCACGACGTTGGGAACCAGCCCCGGTTATCTGGCGTCCTGCCGCAAGGCCGGTGTCCGGATTGACGAGCACGACCTCAGTGCGTTGGTTCGGCTAGGCGTCACCGGATCGACATTCCCGGCCGACCTGCACCGCTGGGTCGAGCACGAACTCGGGTCGCGGGTCCAGGTCGTTTCGAGCAGCGGCGGGACGGACGTCGTCACGGCCTTCGCGAGCGCAGCGCCCACCACTCCGGTCTGGGCGGGTGAGCTGTCGGCTCCCTGCCTTGGTGTCGCGCTCGATTCTTTGGGGTACAACGGGGAATCTGTACGCGAGACAGTCGGCGAGCTGGTGGTGAGACGTCCGATGCCGTCCATGCCAGTCTGTTTCTGGAATGACCCCGACGGTGTCCGTTACCGAGCCGCGTATTTCGGCACGTTCCCGGGCGTGTGGCGGCACGGCGATTGGACGACTATCACCGACCGCGGCTCGGTCATCATTCACGGCCGTTCAGATGCGACGCTGAACCGGCATGGCGTACGGATGGGAAGTAGCGATATCTACGGTCCGGTGGAGGAGCTTCTGGAGATCGCGGAGGCTCTTGTCATCGGCGTTGAACAGAGCGACGGCGGGTACTGGATGCCGTTGTTCGTCACCTTGATCGATGGGGTGAGCCTCGACGACGCGCTTCGGCAGCGGATCGCCGCCGCAATTCGCCAAGGTGCTTCAGCACGGCATGTTCCCGACGAAATCATTGCGGCACCGGGGATTCCGCATACTCGCACCGGGAAGAAGCTGGAAGTCCCCGTGAAACGGTTGCTGCGAGGGGAGGATCCAGAGATCGATCCAGGCAGCGTCGACCAGCCTGATCTTCTTGACTGGTACCGGCAGATCGGACCGCCTATACGGGAAGATTAAACGGGACCGGCGAGTGGTGCTCCCAGATTTTCCGCGAAGCCTCTTCCGGATACGGAACTGTCTTCGACTCGACGTCCAGCACACGGGTCAGCCGCTCATCGGGACGATAGGCAGCCCATCCAGGATCGCCATTGGTCGCGAAGTCAACCCAGGCCCGTTGTAGCTCCTCAGACACCCGAAGCGTTGCGGCATCAGGTTTCTCGCCGAACACCTGCCGGCCGGTCGGACTGTCCACGGTTCCGAATGCGAGAGGTACGTCGAGGCTGTGGCACGCGCCCAGGCCAGGCGCGGACAGGCACAGTTCGAAGAGATACGACCTGCCACCCGCCAAGGCGTTCGCTTCGGCGAGTTGCTGGCTCGGCATCCGGAAGAGCGCGTCCGAATAGACGATCTCCATCAGCTCCTCCGGGCTGGCTCCCGCGTAGGCGGCGCGATAGCCATCCGGTTCGGGAGCAAGGAGATCGAGGGCCAGCTGGGCGTCCTCGGCGGTGAATGTGCCGAGCCGCCCGGCCATGACGGAGAACAGCCGGAACTCGTCGCGGGTGTGGCCGACGAGCAGCTCGACCCCGTCCTCGAGAGCGGACCAGGGTGTCTTCGGAAGGGAAGCGTCCAGCACAGGGCAAACCCCGGCCCCGACCTGAGCCATCGGACCCCAGCGATCGCGCTGGCCAGACAGGTTGGCGTTGAACGCGGTGAGTCTGTCGGCCAACTGCCACGGGTCGATGTTCCGGAGGTCTTCCCCGTTCGCGAGCGCCGCGGTGACCTTCTTCGCGAGCGAGGGAAGAGCGAAAATTCCGGGCACGGAATGGGTAATGGCACGCTGGAACAGGCCCTGCGCCATCACGAGCAACGCCGCGATCGATCCGGCGCCCGCTGATTGACCGGCGACGCACACTCGGGCGGAGTCGCCGCCGAAACGGGAGATGTTGCGCCGGACCCAGTTCAGGGCGGCGATCTGGTCCAGGAACCCCCGGTTGGCCGGCGCGCCGTCGATGAGCGCGAATCCCTCGACGCCGACCCGGTAGTTGACGCTCACCACGACCAACCCCGCCCCGCACAACAAGGTCGGATCGTAAGTCGGGTCGCTGCTCACCGAGATGACGTATCCGCCGCCCGGCAGCCACACCAGCACCGGCAGCCCCGCCGCGCCCGGATCCGGCGTCGAGACATTGAGCGTCAACCAGTCCGTCTCGTGCGCCGACTCCATCCGGACCGGCCCGGATTGCGGAGGCAGCGGACCGAACTCGGTCGCCTGCCGCGTGCCGTCCCAGCGCGAAACCGGGACAGGCGCGGCGAACCGGAGATCGCCCACCGGCGGCCGGGCGTACGGGATTCCGCGGAACTCCGCCATCCCCGCTCGCCAGCGGCCCGCCACGGCCCCCTCGACCGTCCGGACCACTGGCTGCGTCTTGTCACCCATTCTCATCCCCCTCAGGTTTCAAGTCAAGTGTATTATGTCAGCTGTATTGGAACGAGGGAAAGGGCCGACGTGCCGAAGAAGGTCGACCACCGCGAGCGGCGGGAAGCGATCGCGCGCGCGTTGTGGCGGGTGGTGGCGCAGCAGGGCTGGAACCGGGCGACCATGCGCGAGGTCGCGCACGAGGCGGAGGCGTCTCTCGGCCAGGTGCAGCACTATTTTTCGACGCGGACCGCGATGCTCGCGTTCGCGATGGAGTTCGCCGCGGAGCAGGCCTCGCACCGGGTCGCCGAGAGCCTCGCCGGCGCCACGCACCCTCGGGACGTGCTGCGGGTGACGCTCACCGAAATGCTGCCGCTGCATCCCGACGCCCGCGCCACCAGCCGGATGAACGCCGCGTACGTCCTCGAAGCACTGCACGATCCGGAGTTGCACACGAAGCTGCGCGACGACCTTCGCGAGAAGCGAGCCCTCGTCGAACACCTGATCCGGCAAGCCATCGCCGACGGACACATCGCCGCCGATCGCGACCCGGCTGTCGAGACGAACCTCGTCCTGGCTTTGACCGGACTGACTCCGCTGCTTGAGCTGGACGTGATCGAATCCCGCGCCGCACTGATGGCTGTCGACCAGTATCTGGACCGGCTTTTTGCCTAGCCGCCCTCGGTCAAACACTGCTGCACGAGCGGCCCGAACCGGCTGACCAGCTCGTCCGCCGGCGCTGACGCGATCGGCTCGATCCGCACGACGTACCTCGCCACGGCAAGGCCCAGGAGCTGGACATTGACCATGCCGGCCCGGAACGCGGCGTCCGGGGTGTCGAGCAGGTCCGCCAGCCGCCCGGTGACTTCGCGGTCGACGTACTCGCGAATCAGGGCATCGGCTTGGTCGTCGGCACGGGTGAGCATCGCGTCGCGCAGCTGACCGCTGGCATCTCCGAGGCCTTCGCCAAGCTGCCGTTCCAGCAGCACGAACGGCAGGTAGTACCCGCCGGTCGCGCTGTCGTCACGCGCGAAGCGCCGGTCTACAGTATGAACGGACACGGCCCGTCCCTGGTGAAGGACTCGTGGAGCGCACACAAGAACTTCGACAGCGAGGCGCGGGACCGCCTGCTGCAGTTCGAGGCGCAGACCAAGGGCATCGCGAACCAGGTCTCGAACGCGATGTTCGCGGCGAATGCCACCAACGCCGCGGCCGTCGTCCCCCTGGGCTACCGACCGGACCTCTACGTCGCGCAGCTGATGAAGGGCCGCCCGCTAGCCGGCGGGATCTCGCACGGTTCGCTCGCGGACACGTCTCTGTTCACCATCCCGAGCTTCACCAGCTCTGACGGCATGACCAGCCAGCACACCGAGGGAACGAACCCGGCTGGCGGCACGCTCACGCTGGGCACGGTGACCGTGAAGCCGAAGGCGATCAGCGGCACGTTCCAGGTGACCCGCGAGGCCGTCGGCAGCTCGAACCCCGCCATCGCACGCCATACCGCGCAGGCGATGGGCGAGTCTTATAGCCGGCAGACCGAGGAGATGGTCTTCACCGAGCTGAACAGAGCCGATGGTCAGGGCGACACCGTCACCAACAGGTTCGTGCCGTCGGGTGCGCAGGCGTCCACCAGCACCAGCACCGACAGCTGGGCCGCGTCGGGGCGCGTTCGGTGGCAGGGAACTGATTGCCGGCGTCCAGCTCGCCGAGGCGCAGCACCCGTTCCGCCGGTTCGTCGAGCCGTCGCAGGCTACCTGTCGCAGGAGGGCACCCCGGCGTTCGTGACCGCGGTCGACTCCGACGGCTTCGCCATCTCGACGCGCCTAACCGGTCAGGACGAGCGCCTTCGCTCTCCAAGGGGTGAGGGCCATCAATCTGACGAAGGAGACGCAGATGCTGGACAAGGAACTAGTTGAGGCCACGCGGCGGTACATCCGTCGCGCAGGACTGGACGCGGAGCAGGCTTCGCAGATCTGGCAATGGCTCGACGGGCTCAATACCCGATTACGCGAGCTGTGGGACACACAGCCCAAACGCTGATGTAGCGGATAAATGCGGCTGGTCGGGCAAGTACGGTCCGACCGGTCGTTCCTCCGCCGTCAGCGGCTAGGGCACGCGCAAAAACTGGATCCACAGGCATAGAGCGCGGTTTTCCGTCACACCGGCCGCATCTACGCTCCAGGGCTCGGCGTGCAGATTCGCGGCGGCCGGGTCGCCCGGGTCGTAGTTGTGGCAGCAGGCAGCACACTCGACGGTACCCAGGCTCGAAACCTCCTCAGGATGAGCCGCGAACGCCTTTTCAGCTTCCTGCGGCGAGTTCCGGCCCCGCTTGACACCGTTGCAGGAGCAGCCGGTCATCAGAACTGGACCGTTGTCTGCGTGTCCCCACCCCGGGATCATCTGGTGGCCTGAACCTCGCCTCTGTGCAGGCATGGATTCAGTGTGAAGCATGCCTGCGACAGGTTACGGCCACTCGCAGTCCGCAGCCCCGTTTCGGCGGGCAGAGGATGGGCCGCGAGATGACGTGAAATTTCCCCTAGCTGTTCTTTCCTGCCGTCACTAAACCCCGCGCCACCGCGTCGCGTTCAGATCCGCGGCGTCCCGCTGCGCCTCCGGCGCATGTCGCAACGGCCCTGCCTTCGGGCCATCTGTCGAGCACAACGGCCGTCCCGGGTGCTGAACTGCCTGCCACGTACCGCTCGCTCGGCAATGCCATAAGCTGCGGTTTCAGCATCTCGTACATCCCTGTCGGATCGGCGGCGAACATGTCGCACCGCTGCTCAGCACTGCCCTTAAGGGTTTCGAGGTAGATGCACCCGGCCTGTTCGCCGTTCACAGTAACGAGGGACAGGTCGCGCGGGAATTCGGTTAGTTCAAGGCTAAATCCTGGCACCGGGCTCCCATTGCCCGCGGCGGATACCTCCGATTCGCAGCGGAGGGGTGCGCCTCACTGCTCCCGCTCATACGTTGCCACCGTCATCGGTATCTCTCTCCGACGTGCCCTCGCGTTTGACGAACTCGAAAGGAGAACCTTTCAACGTCGCCTCGTCGAACTTGAATCTGCGAGCGAAGGTCACCCCGCCGAACTTGGCGCTGTTAGTGAACGTCGTCCCGTTGAACCAGGCGTCGCCTTCGAACGTCACGCCACCGAACTTCGCGTCGCCGTGGAACGTCGCCCCGCCAAACTTGGCTTCACCGGCGAAGATTGCCCCGCCAAACTTGGCATCACTTTCGAAAACAGCCCTGCCGAACCAAGCGTTCCGGGCGAAGACCGCACCACCGAACCAGGCGTTCCGAGTGAAAGTCGCGTAGCCGAACTTGGCATCACCGCTGAAAGTCGCGTTGCTGAACCATGCGGTCCGGGTGAAAGTCGCGTCGCCGAACTTGGCGGTGCGGGTGAAGTTCGCGTCGCCGAACTTGGCGTCACCGGCAAAGGTTGCCCCGTCGAATCGGACTTCTCCAACGCGAATGGAGGTCAGGGCAACGTTATAGAGATATGCGCCAGCAAGATCGAGATCACGTTCACCCCAGTAGGCCTCGTCGCGGGCAGGCTTGACGTGCTCCTCAAGAATCCGCTGCGCGGTAATTCGGACTTCGCGTTCCTGAAGTTGTTCGCGGTATTGCTGAAGCAGGTTCGCGTCTACGGCATCGTGGTCGTCATTGGGCGGTGCCGCCAACGGCTGATAAGGCATGCGCAGGTAGGCACACAGGACGTTGACTATGGTCTGGCGCTGTTCTGCATTGTCCTGGGCGAGACGCTCCAGTGCGTATAGCCCGCCAAGGCGGACCGGGCCCTTGTCAGAGCCGAGTTGCTCAACAGCTTTCGTATACAACTCGGTAATCCGTCGTGCGGTCGCGTCAGCACGGACATCGTTGGAGACGTCCCGTTGGTGGGCGAGGGCGCGTTCGCGGTTGTCGAGGTCGGCTTCGGTGGAGCGTTGTCGGCGCCAGGCCAGGTACAGAGCGACGATGCCGCCGCTCCCAACTCCAATGCTCAGGCCAATCTTGAGTGCGTCAAATCGGGCGGTGACTAGCGCGGCACCAGTAAGGCCTCTGGTGGCCGCCCACCACAAGCTCACGACAGCGCCCGCAGTCAGCACGGTAATCGCGGCGACAGTCGCCCACATCGCTTTAGGCGTTAGCTCCTGCAGCCGCGGTCGCCGACCGACTCCGGTCAGAGTTTCGATCGGTCGTTGCCCACGTGGCTCTGAGCTGTCCTCATCCATGCAATAACTGTGGCGGATCGCCCATGCAGAAACTGAACCGGGATCGGCGATCAGCTACGTTACGTGGTGAGCGGGTTATGAGTGGCCGTCGCACGATTGGCCTACGCATGACGGTGGGGCAGCCGGGAATGCGGCGGGCGCGCGAAGCGAAGAGCATCACGCAAGAGCAGCTAGCGGAGCGCGTCCGCGTATCCGAACGGACCGTCCGCTACTGGGAAAGCGGAGAGTCTGCTCCGGCGCTGTATGTGCGATCGCGGCTCGCACGGGAACTGGGGATCTCACGCACAGAGCTTGAGGCGCACATCAACGGCGACACCGACCCGGATTCGCTCGAGCTGTTGCCGAGCGCTTCCGCGCTGCGACCGGTCGGCAGCTCCGCCGAGGATGACGAAGCCGCCGCGCTGGAGCTGTCCCAACGCGTCGCGGCGAGCGACGTAGGCGACGCGACGCTGTGCCAGCTAGAGGCCATCGTGGACGACTTGGCGATCGACTACGCAACCACTGCGCCGTCGACGCTGGCACCCCGGATCCGGGGATATCTCGCGTACGTCTCCCGGCTGATGGACGCCCGGATGACGCTGTCCGAACACCGGCGGCTGTTCGTCGTCGGCGGCTGGTTCTCGCTGCTGTCCGCAACGGTGCACATCGATCTCGACAACACCTCGACGGCGCGCGCGGGGCTCCGCAATGCGCACGATTTCGCCAGGGACGCGGGACACGACGAGATCCGCGCGTGGGATACGAAACCGAAGCGTGGCAACTCCTCACGAACAAGGACTACGTCGGCGCCCTCGACCTGTCGCGCCGAGCGCAGGCCTTCGCGCCCCGCGGAAGCTCGATCGAGATTCAGTCGTCGGCGCAGGAGGGGCGCGCGCTGGCGCGGCTCGGCGACCGGCGAGAGATGTACGCCGCGCTGAGCCGGGTCGCCACCCTCGTGTCGCCGCTGAAAGTGCCGGACCGGCCGGAGCACCACTACCGATACGACCCGAACAAGTCGGTCGCCTACATGGCTACGACGCTGGCGTGGGCTGGCGATCCGGCCGCCGAGACCTTCGCGCGGGAGATAATCAAACGGCTTGAGCGTCAGACCCCTGACGGGAAATGGCCGCGGCGCGTTGCCTCGGCGAACCTCGATCTGGCGCTCGCGCTGATCTCTACCGACCGGCTAGACGAAGCGGTCGGCGCGACGCACTCGGCGCTAGCCTCGGGGCGCGTGGTCCCCTCGAACTACTGGCGCGCCGCCGAGGTGGTCGAGTCCGTCGAGGCACGGAAGATGAGTGAGGCGCGCGGCCTGCGCGACGCGTACGAAGAGATGCAGCGCTCCGGAACGTCGCGCTGAGCTAACGCGACCGTCCCAACCGTCACTCAATGAATTCTGACCGTTTTCTGGCTCTCAGGCCTTCCCGGTTCGAACATCCCTGCTCGAAAACGGTCCTGACCTGCAAAGATGTGCCCCCGGCAGGATTCGAACCTGCGACACCGGCTTTAGGAGAGCGCCGCGCCAGCACCGGCGTATAGCGCTACTACCTGCACGAACGTTCCTGGCCATATCGCGGTCTAAGCGCCTTCGGCACACCCTCGGCACGGTCGGAACCGCGGCCAGCCAGGACAGAGGGTTAGAACCACCCTTCCTCACGCTTCAGGTCGGCGGTCGAAACCTCTTCCGTATAGCCGTTCTCGAACTGCACGGTGGCGTAGTCGCCGCCGAAGAGCCCGCTTCGCGTGCCGGTGACTCGTCCTTCAGTGCCCGCCGGGACGTGGCAGAACACGCTCCCGCCGGTTGCGGAGCGGCTCCGCACTCGGTCGCCACGTTCAAACCGTGTCGGCTGCTCTTCAGTCCACCAACGTCCCCGCGCCTGCTGAGCGTTCTGGCCAGTTGATTCACCCTCCCGAGCCTGCCTGTTCCGATCCCCTGCGTCGGCTGCTTGCGGCCAGCTCAGGCCAGTTCCCTCGAAGCCTGCGGCGTAGCTGGCCGGCGCTTCGCCCTGGGTGCTTGGATCCCCCGGCCGCCATGGTGTGAACTCTTGCCACGCATCTCGGTCGTAATCCTCTGGGGTCCCATCGTTGTAACCACCGGCGGTGCCCTCGGGTCGTCCTGTCATCACGCAATCCCTCCCGAATTCGTCAAGACTCATCTACGGTGCAGTGGAGGGTTGCACTCGCGCAAGAGGGGAAACATGCTGATGTTCCGTCGTCCTAAAGAATACGTGGTCTTAGAACAAGTTCGTCGTCGCCGCCGATGGATACTGCCGCTCGTGTGCGCGTTAGGTGCATTTTTCGTCGGCATGAGCGTCAACTGTGGGTTCGGCGTGAGTATTTTGCTGGCGCTTGGAATTGCGCTTCTTGTAAATGCGCTACGCCTTCGGCGCTAGCGAACGCATTGCCGGTGGCGCGTTCAGGCGGTCTGCGTAGATTGTCGAGGTGCTTGCCGAGCGGGCACCGTGCTGGCTGCCCCTGTAATCTGAAGCCGTCGTCTACGGGAGTTGGGTGTATGACTTCGACGCGCGCCGCGCTCACACCGTCCTCGGCACATGGTGCCCTGCGTCAAGCTTGTCAAGACGTCGGGCTTGATCCGCAGGGTGCCACGTTGCTGCGTATGGGTGAAAACGCGATCTATCGCACGGCGGACGATATTGTTGTGCGAATTGGGAGGTCTCAAGACGCAAGCGAAAAAGAGGTTCGAGTTGCCAACTGGCTCGCGGATGCCAAGTTTCCGTCCGTTAGGCTCGCGCGATTGCCGCAGGCTGTTGTTGCACACGGATTCACTGTGACTTTCTGGGAAACTATTCACGAAAGCGCTCCGGAGCCAAGTTCGGCCGATCTTGCTTTTATCCTGCGAAAGCTTCACGAGCTACCCTCGGCTGAAACCCTACGCCTACCTTCTTTTCGTCCGCTGCCCAAGGTTCGCCAACGGCTTAGAGAGCTTCCTGAAGGTGCACTGCCTGTCGGAGATATGGATTTTCTGCTGAGCCGATGCGAGGGACTTGAGGAGGATTTTCGCGAGTTGAGCTTCGACCTACCCCTCGGCGTGATTCATGGTGACGCACATCCGGGCAACCTTATGCGACGTCAAGATTCGTCGGTCTGCTTGATTGATTTCGAGGACTTTTCTTGGGGACCTCGCGAGTGGGACTTGGCGGTCACGGCAACCCGCTACCAGGGATTCGGGTGGGTTAGCCGGAGCGAATATGACGAGTTTGTCGAGGTCTACGGATTTGACGCCCTGAAATGGACAGGATATCCCACTATTCGCGCTATCCGCGAACTCAATATGGCGACTTGGCTAATGCAGCAGAATGGACAGTCCCGCCGGGTTGATGCCGAGATTCGAAAGCGCATAGCGGACCTACGCAACAATCAATTTCCCCGAAGCTGGCAAGTCTTTTGATGGAAACGCGCTGGCGAAGTAGTCGCCAAACTCGATGACCGCAGATTCTTTTGACCGTTCAGAGAGTCGCTGCCGAAAGTCTTTCAGATAGGAAACTACGCGAAACGATTTAAGGTCCGCCGCGGTGTCGACCACGCCCCGGGCGATTTCCAGCGCCTGGTCAAGCTCGTTGGCTTGCAGGTGGGCTGTCGCGAGCACGGTGCGGCAGAACGACAGGCTGCGAACGTAGATGTTCTTCGAGGTTGCAATGGATGCCGCCGCGTGTTCGGCAGCGCGGTCCGCGTCGCCGAGATCACGGAAACAATGTGCGAACTCGGCATGCAGCTCAGCCTGGTCAAAGTACCGGATCCACTCGGGATCGTTGTCAGGTTCACTCCGGCAAAGCCAGGTTTCTGCCGCAGACAGTGCCACGGCCGCCTCGACCTGATTGTTCTGCGACGCGAGTGCTCGTGCCTCCATTGCGTGAAACAGCGCCATCGTGGTGGGGGTGGCATGGCCGGTGGCCCCGTGGATCGCAGCACGGGCGAGGTGTACCGCGCGCTCGTAGTCGCCAATGAAGTTGGCTTGGTGACTCATGCCAGCCAAAATGCGACCACAGAGCGCCTTGTCCCCTCCGGCTCGTGCAAGGCGGAACGCCTGGTAGAGGTAGCGCTGCGCGAGAGCATGCTGGCCGATGTCATAAGCGGTCCAGCCCGCTAGGCGGGTGAGTGCGGCGACTTCGCGGAAGTACTCGCGCCCCAGAGGCGTGTGCGGCGAGACGTGCGGGATCAGCGGCAGCACTTCGGTTTCGAGAAAGCGCGCGACCAGCGGCTTTGGTCGCCCACCGCCATACCGGTAGTCGAAATTCGAGAACATTCCCGTCGCGTCGCGTACAGCGTGGACATCCATCTCGTGAAGCTGCCGCGGCTCGACCGGCATCGACCGCTCGGTGTCGCCGCCGAACATCCATTTCGCCAGCAGGCCGTCCCATGCTTCCGGGACGACCTGCAGCTTTCGCGCGGCATCGTCGGGCCGAAGCTCGTAGTTGGCCAGCTGGGTCAAAGCGACGGCCGATGCGGTCAGCGTCTCCGGGTACTCAAGGGTGCTATCCGCCCCCTCCGCTGCGACTGCAGCTGTGTCGCCATATCCGACCTCGTCGAGGCGCACCGGGCGTCCGAGCAGCTGACTCAGCACCTTGACCAGCACTTGGCAGGTCCGGGGCTGCGGTTGCTTTGTCTCCCCGCTGAGCCACTTGTCGACGTTGGTGTGACTTGGCGAGATCTCCGGGCCGCGGTCTGCCTTGCTGAGGTCTCGCATGCGTTTTGCCAGACCCTTGTTGCTGACGCCGGCCTCGCGCATCACCGCAGCTAAACGGTGGTTTGGCGACTTCCCTCGAACACTCACATTGCCCTCCCGTCACCAGTAAAACACGCGCAGTAGGCACGGGGGGCACATCCGCGCAAACTCATGTGCCCCCGCCCTGCGTCGTGCGCCCTTCGCTGTGCACTGCTGCTGGGTTCGTCGATCGACGATTCTGGAATCACAGCGCCACCGAGGGGGTGGCGGATCGACCAAGACCCAATGGAGCGAGTGACATGGCGAAGAACAACTTCCCGGGCTTGAAGATGAGCGGCGGCATTCTGCCGAAGGTAATCGGCACTGCTGTGCTGATCGCGGCAATCGTCCTGGTGGTGAAGTATCCGGGCGATGCTGCTGCGGGTGTCCACAATGCCCTCGCTTTCGGTGGGGATGCGATCGACGGGATCGTCAACTTCTTTCGGGGCGTAGGCGGACGCTAGCGACCCTCCAGCTTGTTGACCCGCGAGCGCAGATCCGCTACTTCCTGCGCCAGTTGCTCGAGGGTCACAGGCTTGACGTAACCCTCGGGAATCCCGTTGACGAACACTCCGACAGTAGGACGCGACGTGACCCAGCCTTGTTTCTCCAGCTCTCCGAGAGCGCGCTGCAAGGTTCCGACCGCGACTCCAAGTTCATCGGCCAGTACGCGGTGCGTCGGCAGCTTGTCTCCCGGACCGAGTCGGCCACTGCGGATCCTGCGGAGGATCTCGTCCGCAGCCTTCTCGTACTGCGCAACACGGGAACTGTTTGTGCTCATGAGGCAAGTCTAGCCGGATAAACCATATTGACTTAGTTCACCCGATTGGCCGATTCCGCGTTGAACTAAGTTGAACTAACTTAAATCAGGTCAACGAACGAAGGGAAAGACCCCAATGAGGTCCGCACACATCACCCGCCACCTGGCTGAGGCTCAGCTGGACGGCACCGATTTCGACGATGTTTCCGCTGTTCAGGAGGCTTCCGCGTTGGCGTGGGAGCGGGATGAGTTGGCGTGGGACGCGGCGCTGGACCACGCGGCGGAGGACGTGGAGCTGGTGCTGACGCTGGCCGAGCAGGCCGAGGTCGCGGCGTATCTGGCGAGCGAGTCGAACCAGTCGCGGGCTGCGCGGTCGCGTCGGCGCTCGACGCGGCGGGTGCTGCGCCCGGTGTCGGTGCTGCGCCCGGTTCCGGCCGAGGTCGGGGAGGCGGCGTGACGGGGCTGGAGATGTCGCCGTTCGGGGAGCGCTGGCAGCCGACGGAGCCGGTGGGGGAGTTCGGGTTGTGGGTCAAGCCGGCCGAGTCGGTGTCGGTGACGCAGGTGGTGATCACCAGTTT